>JBGPGQ010000213.1:0-5706 GCA_041483995.1 Bacteroidota bacterium | reverse complement strand
GTCATCGAGGTGAATTCTGATGATGTCAGTGATACCATGATGAGCAAGTTTACATATCTTGAGCATAAGGACAACGTTGCCCTTGCGTTGGCAGTGTGTGCGCATCTGGGTGTAACACAGATTGACGCGCTGAAAGGGATGCATGCTGCACAGCCTGATCCCGGGGCGCTTCGCATCTTCACAATTCACCACTACGAAAAGAACATCGAGTTTGTTAACGCGTTTGCCGCCAATGATCCCGATTCCTATGTTGTAATCTGGGGAATGCTGGCAGACTTTCTTTCGGGCAACAAGAAGGTGATTGTTATTGTAAACTGTCGCGAAGATCGGATTCAGCGAACTGAATCATTGGCTGAGTTGATAGCCAAACGACTCAAAGCTGATCATTTCATCCTGGCGGGAGAGTTTACGCTTGCATTGTACAATAAATCCATCTCACTCGGATTGCCAACCAGTCAAATTTCCAACATGGGAAACACTACAGCTGACGAAATATTCCAGGCGGTGGCGTCGATGACGGGCTCCAGCTCTATTGTGATTGGTATCGGCAATATTGTCGGATTCGGCGAAGAACTTCTGATGAATTTCACAAATCGAGGACAAGAAATTGTATACTGAGGCGGCAAAAGAGATTGTCATCCAAGCTGTCGGCATTGGCCTGGTGTTGAGTCTGGCGTTCTCCGAGACGCTCGGAGTAGCGGCTGGGGGAATGGTTGTGCCGGGCTATATCGCCCTGATGATTCATCACCCTCTCCGTATTCTGGGAACAATCCTCGTTAGCCTCCTTACGTTCGTCTCGATTAAGTTCCTTTCGAACTACATGTTTATCTATGGCCGACGAAGAACTGTGATGGTGATTATGCTTGGGTTCGTATTCGGGTGGCTTTCACGGGAATTATTGATTATTCAGACAAGTGCGATCACGCTGGAGCTTCAGACGATCGGTCTGATCATTCCCGGCCTGATTGCAAACTGGATGGAGAGACAGGGTGTCATCAAGACCATCTGCACCATGATTATTGCGGCCGTATTCATCCGTTTGATTCTTATGATCATCACCGGTGGTGAGGTGTTTCTGTACGAGGAGTGGGTTCTATGAAATGGAAAACCGAATCCCCAGTCGATCTCACGTTGATTGGTCTCGCACTTTTTTCCATGCTGATTTTTTACATCGCAGAGCAAACTGCAGAACCTGCGCGACAACCATATTTTGAGAAAAAACTGGAGGCAGCCAAGCTTTCCCTGTTGGCGCGTGAGACCATTAAAAACTACAGCCAGAATATGGGAATTAAAGTCGATGTCCAAAATGACCCTTACAGAACGGGTATCATCGGCCAGGAACGCACGCCGATAACGTCTGATAGAGGGATTGTGACTTCTAAAATTCTTGCTACGAACCCGAATTTTGCAGCGGCGTTTGTTGATATGCTTCTTAAAGCAAAAGTGAAGAAGAACAGTGCCGTAGCCGTGGGAGTGACAGGATCTTTTCCAGGGCTGAATATCTCATTTCTTGCGGCGTGTGCAGTTCTTGAACTCAAACCGATTATCATAACGTCGGTTGGTTCCTCGGACTGGGGGGCGAATTTGCCCGGGCTAACATGGTTGGATATGGAAAGAATTCTGAATGAGCACGGAATCATGCCCTTCAAATCTGTTGCCGCTTCGATCGGGGGTGGTGCGGACAATGGTCGTGGTCTTTCTCCTGAAGGGAGAGATCTGATAAAGGAAGCAATCCAACGGAACAATGTCCAGTTTATTGATGAGCCAACCCTTCTGAAAAACATCACGCGGAGAATGGAAGTCTATCAAGAAGAAAGCAAGGACAAACCGAATGCCTGTTACATTAATATTGGCGGTGGTGTAGCCTCGCTTGGAGGTTCACAAAACCAAAAGCTGATATCAGTTGGAGTAACGCAACATCTTGCAGTAAAGAATTTTCCAGTGCGAGCAGTCATCAATCAGATGGCTGAGCGGGGTTTGCCGGTCATCAACATTTCCAATATCGAAAAAATTGCCACGAAGTACTCATTTCCCACAGAGATCGTGGACAAAGAACCTGAGTTGGGTGAGGGCCCGCTTTTTTTTAAGGATAAGTATTCGATCTCCAATACGATCGTGCTGTGCCTCATTCTTGGGGTAGTCGTGTTTATCGGGATTCGCATTGACATCAAGCATTATCTTATCAGAAGAAAACCATCAGTCTCTGACACTCACGTATAGAAAGCACTATGACCCGACATCGTCCCAAATTCGTTTTCGCCGCAGTCGCGATATCCGTGGTAGCTGTGCAAGCAATCGCAGGGAAGTCAATTCCCATTATCCCGGTTCAGGGGAAGGCCGTTCAGGTTATTGTAAACGGAAATGAGAAGAACTACTATCTCCTGTCAAAAAAGACGCCACTGAAGTTAGAGATAGATGGGCCGGGGAAACTCTCGGTCCTCAGCCGGCTGAGTTTTCCCATTGAAAGCCCCGGGTCCGAGAAATACTCCATCAGGATTATGGAGGGGAAAAAAATGGTGAGGGAATATTCAACACAGACTGAAAGGTCCGACGCCTTGTTGAAGATTTCGAATGCGAGACTCGGCAAGATTCGCAAGTCCTCCCTCCAGATTCCGGACGGGTCCCACACATACGAACTGTATCTTGAAAACACCAGTTCTCCTGAAGTTGCGGTGAAGCTCTCTTTTCTACCGATCAAGGGGGCGAGCAAACTGGTCACCCTTGAGGCATTGTCCTATGATCGGGTAGTAACTGCAATGGTCAAGGAGAAACTCATTACCTATTATGTATGCTCTCTGGAACGCAGGGTCCAACTCAAGGTTGTAGGTCCGACAAGGATGAAGGTAAGTGCACGGCTGAACTACGATGAAAGCATGAAAGGCGGACAGAAGTTCGCGATTGCAATGTCGGAAAGCGGGAAACAAATTTTCCTAAAACCATTTGCCACGACCAAAGCCCTTGGGGTCACTTATCGAGAATGGAAAGATGTTGTCCCGGGTAAAGTAAGCTCTTTCTACTGTGACGTCCCAAAAGGTGAGCACACGTACAAATTCAGCCTGGAAGAATCCGTCGCACGTTCCATCTCGTTGAAATTCTCAATTCCCCAGAAGGATCTTGACAACGAGGAATTGGTATGGCGCAAAAAGGCGATAGCTCTGCCTCTGTGGTTTGGAAAAGTCAACATGCATCGCTCGCGCGTTCTCTTGGGTTCTTGAATCCCAAAGGTTCGAATTGAGCTAAGGGTAACTTTGTGGCAATTATGTTGATCCCTCGCCTTGCCCAAAACGGTTTTCGGTCTTCATCAACCAAGCTCTGAGATTGGTAATGAACTCTGGAAAAAAGCTTGATTTCGGTCTAGGTTTGTTGGGGTACATGTCGAACAAGGATTTCCTGAATCCCTCACTCAACTCAAGTTGAATACCTTTCAGTTTCGCTAGATTCACAAAGTTGGTTTCGCTTTGCCCGCTCATATGGGAAGGAGCTGGTATTGCAGGATACTCAAGCTCACTGAGATACCTAACAAGGTCCGCGGCAAGTGAAAGAGAGCCGCCACCCACTTCGATTCTTGATTCTTCTACTCGTCGACCGTGAATGGCGACTGCCAGGACAGCGTTTCTTGCCATTTGTACACAACTCTCTACATCATAATTCTCGCTCTTTACATGGAGAGTCTCATAGCAGTCCCCACCTTTCCGTATCCCACGGAAGATGAAATAGTCCCATTTGTTGTTGGCAAGACTCATCACTATCTGGCGAGTACCGGGTTCGATACAGCCACCGTGTGGAGCAAACAGCTTAATTTTCGAATTTCGTTTGCCGCTGATATCAAAACTGTAGTTCCCTTCAGCAGGAACAACACTTAGGAGTGATTTCATACTGCTAAACTTGTCAGGCATTTTGTGGGCAAGATCCAATCAAAAATATTGTTACCCCGGTAGTGTCCCGTTCAATAGGTCTAAAGACAGTTGTTGAAAACATCACACAACGGGCCAGAAATATACCACAAGTGATTCGGATGGTCAAGGATGTTATTGGGATTGGCAGAACTGGCATACGGCTTAGGTAGCTGTGTGCTACTTGCCAACGCTCACCTTCCTGTCACGCAGGAGATCGCGGGTTCGAGTACCGTCCGCCCCGCAGAAAGCTCAGCCTGTCTGGGCCTTTGTATTTCTATAACGACCGTAGGGTCGAACTACTGCAATTGATAGAGCCGGTATGAGCTTGGACATTTATGCAGGCAATTTAGCAGAGCTGCCAAGGCAAATCGTTCTGTCTGCAGGGAGAAAGCCCCAACCGATGCTTTGGCCAAGGCTCTCGTTGGGCCAGCACATCCTACTTCAGCAACAACAGCTTCTTCACGTCGGTAAATTTGCCGGCTTGTAGTCGTTCGCCTCCTCATTTCCTTTTGTGTATATTATAATGGATACCATTTTGGATTTGGCACAAATTCATATTAGTTTCGAATGGAAAAATGAAGAAGAGCACAGCCAGAAGAGAAGGCGCTGACCAAGGCGACCCACTCAGTCAACGTATGGTCTTTTGCACAGAATGCGATGCGACGCTAGAAAACTTTTGTTTTTCCAGCAGCGCAAATGATATTGAAGCCATCCGCAAGACTCTCAGCCAATGCAAAAAGCAAGGAAGGTTCACTGGAGATCTTTGTTCAAAACTATTTATCGCTTATCCTGAAGCCCTCTCTGATATAGAGTCGCTTCCCGATCCACCTTATTGAGCCCTCAATGTATCAGTACCCTGGATCGGACCCCAAAAAGACCCCGGTGGCTCTTACACCAACCCTATCGCCCGATCAAGACTGGCATCAGTTAGATTTACCCCGTCCCACATATATTTGATGGCGCTGTAATGCTGCGTATCGTTTCCGATCATAAACATTTGACTATGGGAATTAGATTTACTTACTTGCGTAGGCGATTCTCAATCGCCAGTTCTCCAATAAGTTTTGGTATGTCACAGCGTATTTTACTTGTACCTTGTGAGTGCAGTTGATATATACCTGTTCCTTGAAGCGGCTTCCCCGAATGGGCGAAAACGGCAACCAAGGTAACACTTAGCGGCACAACCGAAGACCTCTTTTGTCCATTTGGCATGCGAATGGATGAAAGAGGTCTTTGTTTTTTGGGGCCTCACCAAAAATGCATTGATCAAATCGTTCACTTGGAGATTCCCTCTTCTCTTTCATTCTTCGGCAGCAATCAGCCCGCCTCTGCTGACCTACAGATCCCTAACCTTAGAAAATAGGGATACTTCTGCTCAAATAACATGACGGGGATATTACTATGAAACGGCTTGGTCTCCTCATTCTCGTTCCGTTGGCCTGCTCCTTCAGCGTAGTGATTGCACAAGTTCCTTTTGCAACCACTCCAACGTGGCAATCCACTGATGTCTCAGACTATTCCACCGGCGCAGCGTGGGCGGATATCAATAAAGATGGCTGGCTCGATCTTGTAATAGCGAACGGGAACGACATGGCACGTCAACACGTGGTTGTGTACCTCAACACAAACGGCACACTGCCGCCCGCAGCAAGCTGGCAGTCTGTCGATATTGATTATCACGGCCATCTCTCCGTTGGCGACGTCAACAACGATGGGTATCCTGATGTTGCGGTGTCGGTGTACCTTGGGTCGGCAGGGTTCAGCCAGAAAGGGAGGGTAAAACTTTACCTGAACCACAATGGCGTATTGG
>JBGPGQ010000212.1:0-5734 GCA_041483995.1 Bacteroidota bacterium | reverse complement strand
GTTGAGACGGGAAGAGGCGGAGAGGCTTGCGCGTTCAAGGTCACGGATTGTGACCTTGAAGAGAGGGCAAAACATCAAGTATCTTCCGTTTGTCTTCACCGAACATGGCGCCATCATGGCTGCAACCGGATGGATTTCTGATGAAAAAAACTTCCATTGTTCCCGAAATCATTGAGCAGAGGATTCTGCTGCTCCGCGGTCATAAGGTGATGCTGGACTCCCATCTTGCAAATCTCTATGGTGTTGAGACAAAAGTGCTCAAACGTGCTGTTCGGAGAAACACGGATCGATTTTCACACGACTTTATGTTTGAATTGACCAGCAAAGAGTATGAAATCTTAAGGAGCCAATTTGGCACCTTAAGTTGGGGTGAGCATACCAAGTACCTTCCGTATGTCTTCACCGAACAGGGAGTCGCGATGCTCTCCAGTGTCCTCCACAGCAAGCGTGCTGTTCAGGTCAATATCGAAATCATGCGGGCATTCGTACGCCTCAGAGAGATGCTTGGTACACACAAAGACCTTGCCCGCAAGCTGGAAGATCTTGAAAAGAAGTACGACGAGCAATTTGCGGTTGTCTTCCGGGCCATCCGTGAACTCATGACCCCGCCAGAGCCCCCACCCAAACGCCGCATTGGGTTTGGTGTTGAGGAGCCGAAGGTGAAGTATCGAGTTGCGAGGAAGAAACACATGGCTCAAAGGTCATGAACTAAAACGTTGGTGAAACAGCTTTCGGGCGGCGGCGCGGCGCACCGATAAGATAGATAGCTTGAGTACCCATTTGGCTTCCCGCGCTTCGATGCTCGGCGGAACGTCCCAACACAGATCGGGCAATTAAACCAGGGATATCGGCACTTTAACCTTTGAGAAGTATTGTGTAACTTCATGGTCAACAATGAGAGCGAAAAGAAGAGCCTATAGCTCAAGGAACTGGAAGATTACAACGCCTAAAAACGTTGTTTCACTGTTCTGGCAGTTGACACATGAGCAGAAGGACAGATTTGACCGCGTTTTAGACATGGGGGCCGGAGATGGCAGATTTGCTAGGGGTGGTCACTATCAAAACTATGTTGGCATAGAAATCGATCCCCGTAAATCCGCTAAGCTTAAGTTACAGAAGGTTTCCTACTCCCACGGCTGTGTGTTTGAACACAAAAAAGACAACTACTCTGCTTGCATTGGCAATCCTCCCTATCTCCGACACAATGAAATCTCAGATCAATGGCGCACAACAATACAATCGCGGTTCAGTAGGAAACTTGGATTGAAGTTGGATGGAAGATCAAATCTTTATGTTTATTTCCTGTCCCTTGGTCTGCAGAAAACCTCGTTTGATGGAATTGTATCAGTTCTGATCCCGTACGAGTGGGCGTTCATACCGTCTGCGAGACCGATCAGGGATTACATTGACAGTAATCGATGGAGCGTCTTCATATATCGGCTTGCTTACCCTGTTTTTGATGATGCCCTTACAACTGTGTCGATAAGCATTATCAACAAGTCCGATTTAGAAGGAGGATGGAGGTATTTTGATGTCGACAGAAAAGGGAAAATCGTCGAGGTCCCCTCATTCACTGATGATGGCAAACCAGCGCTTGGATACGAGGAGAGGGGTAAGGTTTGGGGGATGCGCGGCCTAAGTCCGGGCAAGAAGAGAATATTTACATTAAGTGAAGGTGAGAGGATTGCCAGGGGGCTTACAAAACGGGATGTCAGACCTTGTGTGACTTCTTTGAGAGAGCTTCCCAAACCGCTCAAGGTTCTCGATAGACAGAACTTCAACAAGCATTTTGTTTTAAAAAATAAGAAATGTTGGCTTCTGCGGACTGACAGGATATTGACAGAAGCATTGACTAGATACGTTCGGAGCATTCCAAAAGAACAAAGAAGCAATTGGACTTGCCTGAATCAAAAACCATGGTACAAGTATAAGGCTCATCCATCTCCAAAATTGTTGATGAGTTCTGCTTTCAAGAAATCCGGGCCTCGCATATTGCTTAACAGCATTAAAGCTGTCGCGGTAGGCTCTGTAATTGGTATTCACTCCCATTCAGATGTGAGCATGTCGGTAATCCATAAGAAGCTTCGGGTATTTGATTTCAATTCGCCCATCGTATCTCGCGAACAGGGCCTCAAGAAAATAGCTGTCAAACAACTTAATGCGGCATTGAATCACTTAGTGAAATCAGATAATGGCAAATAGTAAAAGTCCGCTTCTAGCTGAAGGCAAGATACATTTCTCGACAGAGGGCAGGCTCCTCCAGGAATTGGGCGAGCGATTGGTTGCGTCCGCCGACTTAGCAGTAATTGAACTGATCAAGAATGCATACGATGCCGATTCGTCTGTATGTAAGGTGTCACTATCAGACAACAAGATACTCATGATTGAAGATGAAGGTCATGGAATGACCCTTGATGAATTCAAATCAAGGTGGATGACCATTGCAACATCGAGCAAGCAGGTCGAGGGTACTTCGCGCATATACAAACGCAAACTAACAGGGGCAAAGGGGATTGGCCGGTTTGCAGTCCGGTACTTAGGAAAATCCCTGACATTGAGTTCAGTGGCATTTGACAAAAAAAGGAACTCGCTTACCAAGCTAGAAGCTGAGTTTGATTGGTTAAACGTAGACAAGTTGACAACGTTGGAAGATTTTGAAATACCATATAAGCTCTATCGGTTGGAGGAGGGCGTTCAGACTGGTACGACATTGACGGTTGGGGGCTTGAGAAATGAAGTGATCGATAGACAGAGGATCAGGTCCGAGGTGCTGAAAATCGTTTCTCCTTTGTCGGGGCTCGAGAGAGATAGGTTTGATACAGGTGGCAAAGGAAAGAAAGCAGACCCTGGTTTTGCTGTAACGTTCTCGGAGGGATTCGAATCTGACGAAGAATCTGATTTAAATTTGGCAAAGGCCGTTTTAGATAATTGCTGGGCCAGGCTCACGATTTCTTTGGAAGGAGAGAGAGCCACGTTTAAATTGACATTCAACTATTCAGTTGACGATGAATCCCGGACACAGTTCACGGCATCTTATCCCAATAGCATCTCAAATGGATTGTACGCTGATATTCGGTTCTTTCCTCGTCGTGGTGGAATCTTCCATGCGAAGGGAGTTAATGGCACAAAAGCTTGGGAATGGGTAAAGGAAAACGCCGGGGTCGGTGCGGTTGACCATGGTTTTCGCATGAAGCCATATGGCTTCAAAGATGATGACTGGCTCATGTTAGACAGGGATCATTCTCATAGTGAACGGCGCTGGCAGACGGGCTTGATGAAAGAACGGTTTCCCATGACAAGGGAACAAATGCAAGACCCAGCGGTGAATCCAATGTTGAACATCGCTGTTAATTCTCAACTTGTCGGTGCAGTTTTTGTGGAATCAAAGCAGAGAGGAGTTGCCGGGGTCAACGAACTCATTCCCGCAATGGACCGAGAGGGGTTCATCGCGAACAACGCTTTCAGGGAACTTCAAGACATAGTACGGACAGGACTAGAGTTCCTCGCACTCAAGGACAAAGAGCAAGAACAACGCAGGAGCAACCAAAAAGCAAAAGATGCCACAAGGAATCTTCGACGAGACATCAAAAGAGCAGTTGAAGAACTGGAAGGTAATTCATCAATACCAAAATCAGAGAAAAATAGAATTATCGAGTCCTTCAGTGGACTTGCAAAGGAAATCGAGAACGTTGACGAGTATTATCGGAATTCAAGAGCGAATATCGAATTGGTCGGCCTCTTGGGTATTGTATCTGGCTTCATGACGCATGAGTCTGCGCAGTTACTGCACGAACTCAAGGCCGTTGGTCGAGATGTTGAGGGTCTCGCAAAGGACTATCCTCAGCTACGAGAGAGAAGCAACAGGATTAATCAATCGATAGTTCAGCTTGATGGTCAGATTGGCTATACAAGACAATTCATCAATTCAATCCATATAGCACATGCGGAGCGATTTAGTGCCAGAGCTCAGATTGAGTACATCATAGACAAATTCGGTGGTATGGCCACTGAGAAGGAAATAGAGCAGATTATAGATGTTGATGAATCCTTGCGTACACCTCCCATTCATGTTGCGGCATACAGTGGTGTGCTTCTGAATCTATACACAAATGCAATCAAAGCTATCCTCTTGAAGAGCTTTGATGGTGAAAGAGGTAAGATACTGATGAGAGCTTACAATACGAAAGAGAAGCACATCTTGGAAATATTCGACAATGGGATAGGTGTGCCAGAAAGCTTGCGCGAGAGGATTTGGGATCCTCTGTTTACAACCACTTCCACTCTTAACAGCCCCTTAGGAACTGGTATGGGCCTTGGCCTTAGTCTTGTAAAAAAAATAGTCAAAGAAATGAACGGAACGGTCCGACTGGTTGATCCAATCAAGGATTATGTAACTGCATTTAGAGTAGAATACCCCTTTTCCATACCTTCCCGGAGCTAAAAATGGGAACTATCCTTTTCTTTGAAGACGATCCCGAATTTGCGAAGAAGACCTCGTTAAGCTTATCCAAGAAGATCGGTTCATCAGTAAAGGTCAGACTTGCAAAAGCTATCCTTTCAAAATCAAATAACTATTCGGCGACATTCGTTGAGCGTCTGTTGAAGGATTTGAAGAACTTGAAAACCATTGATCTGATCGTGGCAGATATCAATCTGTATGGCATTGAATGGTACCCTGGCTTGTCTGCTGAAGTAGTAAGTGAAGTAGGGAAGCGGTTGTTCATCCCGGTTTGTACCTACTCCCGTAAAGTCCAAGATGACTTTGAAAGAATCCAAGAGTCGATTGATACCTCAATCAAGCTAAAAAATGAGCCAGAGAGAATGCCCGAGATGCTAGATGAAATCATGCATCTTTATGATGGCTTTACTCAAACAAAAAAACTCTATAATCGCCTCGGAAGGAGGACAAAATCCGAATCATTGCCAAGAACACTAGCGACAATTCTTGACAGGCCACAATATGTTGACAGATTCTCTCTTTATGGACTTGGGAATCAAGGATTCCTTAGGTTGACGTCTAAGGAGCTGAAAAGGGCGAATCTGGCACTGCAGGCAAAAACGGTTCCCTATTTGTTGGGTAACTGGCTTTTGCTCTCGGTGTTGAGGTTCCCCGGGATTCTGTTGAATGAAATTGCTGCAGCCAGCCACTTGAACATATCAGAGAATGACTTTAGAAAGTCGGAAGTTAGGAACATTTTTAAGCGCGCTGTTTACGAGGGACCGTTCTCGGGGTTGGGCCCTTTTTGGTGGCGATATGAACTAGATGAAATTATTGATAAAGCAAAAGTAAGCAGCGGGCTTGAGCTTGCTCGTAAGAGAACGCATAAGGACACAAAACCATGCAAGTGTAGTGTCGATCCAAAACTTGATGCGGGATACCAGTCCTCGCGAGCAACCAGTGCGAAGTTTCCACCGCCGTGCTGCTGCAGCGCCTTGTCCCCACCGTATTCGAACGTGATCGTCTGCATTCCTCGCGGGAGCGCGGCAGGAAAGATCACGGACAAATCCGAGTCTTCGTTCAGTTTTTCCTGGATGAATTGAAGCTCGCGCCCGGCGCTGTCTGTGACGTGGGTCACGCGCAAGCTCGGAAACAACTCGAAGTGAAGAACACGCGGACCATCGGCGAGAATGTTGACCGTCGTTCGTGTCTTCGCTTTGAGTTCCGTTCCCTTGATGGTGGCGTCGATTTCCTGGTGCTCGATATCCATCAGGCGATGCTCTTCATCCGCAACAG
>JBGPGQ010000211.1:0-5747 GCA_041483995.1 Bacteroidota bacterium | reverse complement strand
GGAGAATCTGGCCAACGAAGCCCACTCCGAAGCAGCACATATGCTGAAAGAGTTAAGGGACAAGGCACGCGACGAAGCAAAACGAGAAGCCCAGAAACTGATCGTCCAGGCAATCCAGCGAACGGCCGCCGATCATTCGGTTGAGACCACGGTGAGTGTGTTGAACATTCAAAGTGACGAAATGAAGGGGAGAATTATTGGCAGGGAAGGAAGAAATATCCGTGCGTTTGAAGCAGCGACTGGCGTAGATGTCATAGTAGATGATACGCCTGAAGCCGTTATCCTTTCAGGGTTTGATCCGTTTCGTCGAGAGGTAGCTCGAATATCATTGGAGCGGTTGATTGCCGACGGAAGAATCCATCCCGCGAGGATCGAAGAGATGGTTGAGAAGGTGAGGACGGAACTGGAGGAGGAAATCATCAAAACTGGTGAGAATACGCTGCTTGAAGTGGGGCTCCACGGCGCTCACAAGGAAATCCTGAAGCTTGTAGGACGGATGAAATATCGCTCGAGTTACGGGCAAAATATGCTTCAGCATAGCATCGAGGTCTCCTTTCTGACGGGTTTGATGGCATCCGAACTGGGGCTTGACGCGAGCCTTGCAAAACGCGCAGGCCTGTTTCATGATATCGGGAAATGTGTGGACCGAACGATAGAGGGCCCGCATGCGCTTCTTGGATTTGAAATCGCGAAGAAGTTTGGAGAACACGCAATTGTTGTCAACGCGATTGGTTCTCACCATGATGATATCCCGATGGAATCACCGATTGCTGCGCTTGTGCAAGCAGCGGACGCAATCAGCGGCGCCCGACCGGGCGCACGCCGTGAGTCTGTGGAAGGTTACGTAAAACGACTTGAAAAGCTCGAATCCTTTGCTCAATCTTTCCAGGGAGTTGCAAAAACGTATGCGATTCAAGCTGGAAGAGAAATCCGTGTTGTTGTAGAGCATGAGAAAGTGGATGACGCGGGCGCAGATCAACTAGCTCATGACATCGCCATGAAAATCCAGGAGGAAATGGAATACCCCGGTCAGATTAAAGTCATTGTCATCAGGGAGTTTCGCTCTGTTGCGTTTGCGAAATAACAGGTTATGCTCCGATAAACGATCCAGGGTCTGTACGCATGTTACGCGTGGGAATTACAGGTGGAATCGGAAGTGGCAAGTCTACAGTGTGCAAGTTCTTCACAAAATTAGGGCGGACCGTTATTTCGGCTGATGAGATTGCTCGGGAACTAACTGATATGGATGAATCAGTGAAAAAAGAAGTCAGGAAAGTATTTGGGAGTGATAGTTACACAAAAGCCGGGAAGCTTGATCGAAAGCAGGTTGCGAACTTGGTTTTCAACAATGATCATTTGAGGAAGAGACTCAATAGGATTGTCCATCCGAGAGTATTTCAGACAATTGATCATCGACTTGAGATGCTATCCAAAAAGGCTAGCCAGCCATATGTCCTTATCGAGGCCGCATTGATCTTTGAGACCCGGATGGAACAACGGCTTGATCATACGATTGTTGTGGATGCCTCCGAAGAAACGCGTATCAAGAGAGTCATGGACCGCGATCATTGCTTACGTGAAGATGTTCTTCAACGCATGAAAGTTCAACTGCCAACCGCCCGACTAGCAACAAAAGCAGATTTTGTCATACAGAACAACAATGGGGTTGAAGAGCTACGGTCGAAGGTTGAATTCATAAATGTCTTGCTAACTAGACTCGGCACGCTACCCGTCTAAGAGCCTCTTTGAATTTGCAGCTTTGTATACACCCTCGTATGTCATTAAGACCAATTGTCTAACTGCTTAGATTCCTTTATAAACAAGGAAATCAAGTACAATGGTAATTGTTGGCTTCAGAGCTAAAGTAATGGGACAATACAATCACCTAAGTCTTGACATTTGATAAGTAGAAAAGTATATTGGAACGCATTTATTTGGTTCAACAAACAAACAATTTTCAAACTTATCGGAGGAAACATGTTTAAACGACTTGCTACCATAGCAGTAGTGTTAGCAATTGTGGGGAGCAATTTGTTTGCAGATGCCAAGGGGGGTGGAATTGCACGACAGATTTCAATGGGTGGCTCACAGGCAGGTGCAGGACTTGTTCTTAATCCCTTTATCATGGATGATCCAGCTCTTATGATGTTGAATCCGGCATACCAGGCAATGTACAAGGATTATGCATGGATGAATATCGGAGGTGGTGCGCTTAACGGGATGTCTACAGGTAATAACGGATACGGTCAGCAAAATGCAGGTGTAGCCTTTTCATTCAGCAGCGATTGGAGCTTCGGCGCTATTCTCAGTTACGATCCTTCTGCAGTTAATGCGGTGAGCACATTGCTAGCTGGCGCAGGCTCACCAGGATTTGGACTTCCCGGACTGCCAACCTTCGTAAGGCGTAATGGTGGTGCCCAAGCAATTCCCGCTGTAGCGAATGTATGGGAATTAGTCGCTGCATACGATATGGGAGCCATGGATCTTGGTTTTGCGTTTATGTATGGCCATTCGAATGCAGATACCAAGAGTTCAGTCCCAGCGCCGACAGCAGCCGCTCCGTCAACGGAAACCGAAGCGTCCGCAAGTCTGTTTGGTTTCCGCGTTGGTATGAATTATGACATGGGATCCGGATCTTCGGTAGACGCAAGTGCCGCGATTCGGATGGATAAAGCGAACGACAAGGTCAGCTTTACTCCTGCCGCTACAACGCCAATCGATGGTGACTACTCTGCGTCCGGTACGGAGTTCCAATTCAATGTTCGTGGTAAGTTCAAGATGTCTAACAAAGTGAACTTTGTTCCTTACGGATTGATAGCGATTCTTTCTGCTGAACCAAAGGAAGATAAGGCACCAGCCTCCACTCCAGCACTCCCCGCAATCACAGGCGAAAAGGTCTCTGCTTTGGCATATGCTGTTGGTGCTGGTGGTGAGTACAAGACCTCATCCTTCTATATGGCGGGCGGTGTTAGCGTGCAATCAGCCCGGGCAAAGATAGAAAGAACTCCTCCGGCGCCAGGCGTTAATACGACGCTTACAGCGACGTATTTTGCACTTCCCGTTCTCAATGTGGGAGGGGAGTGGTGGTTCACCGATTGGTTAGCAGGCCGCGGCGGTTACTATCGTTCACTTGGAAAGACGAAGATTGAGACCGAGGGTTTTGGTGGTACTGGAACCAGTACAGAAGCCAATACAACAGTGCCCAACAGCTTCTTGTTTATTGGTGGAATAACCCCGGCAACAAATGACGGACTCGTCACGTTAGGGCTCGGATTCCGATTCGGTATTTTTGCACTCGATGCAACTATTAGCGAAGAGGCACTCCGTCGCGGTTTGGGTCTTATCGGAGGTGGGAACGACAACATCAATACGTTTGGCTTCATAAACGCAAGCGTCAACTTCGAATAAGCTGAGTTGTATGCTTCAACTGTGGGCGGCCGAATCTTTCGGCCGCCTTTTTTGTTTTCTTTATGACACACAAACTCAATTCGCACCAGATGAAACAAACGTTTGACTTCCTCGTTATCGGGAGCGGTATTGCGGGACTTTCCTATGCTCTCAAAGTCGCTCAGGTTGGCAGCGTTGCGATCATTACCAAGAAACAAAAAGCAGAATCGAACACGAACTATGCGCAAGGTGGCGTAGCGGCAGTAATGTCGTCGGCTGATTCATATGATATGCACGTCCACGACACGCTTGCGACAGGCATGGGGTTGTGCCATCGGGAAGCAGTTGAAGTGTTGGTCAAAGAGGGTCCCCAGCGCCTTCATGAGCTTATTGAATTGGGTGTCCGATTTACGCAGAGGAATGGATCGCTCGATCTTGGTCGCGAGGGCGGACATTCTATCAACCGTATCGTACATGCAAAGGATATAACAGGCAGGGAGATCGAGCGGGCCTTGCTACAAGCTGTTACAGAAATTCCAGCAATCAAAGTTTTTGAAAATCATATCGCCATCGAACTCCTTACGGAGCATCACACAAAAGATAAAAATATTATCGACCGGAAAAACATACATTGTTGGGGCGCGTATGCTCTCAACGATCAAACCAACAAGGTTGATACGTTTCTTGCAAAGGTGGTCATGCTTTCCACGGGAGGACTCGGACAAGTGTATCTTCATACAACCAATCCTCTGATTGCAACGGGTGATGGTATTGCCAAGGCGCATCGAGCCGGTGCCGTGATAGCAAACATGGAGTTTGTACAGTTTCATCCGACAACGCTGTACAATTCGGGAAGCCCATCCTTTCTCATTTCCGAGGCTGTGCGTGGCTTCGGCGGTATTCTTCGGACGTGTAATGGCGAAGAATTCATGCAACGGTATGACGAACGTAAATCACTTGCGCCTCGCGACATTGTTGCTTACGCAATTGATGTAGAGTTAAAAAAACGGGGTGATGATTATGTGCTGCTCGATCTGCGACATCTTCAGGCATCTGAAGTCAAGGAACATTTTCCAAATATTTTCGAGACCTGCTTGACCAGGTTCAAACTGGATATTACCAAAGAACCTATCCCTGTAGTTCCTGCAGCGCATTATTCTTGCGGTGGCGTTGTGACTGACATTGACGGACGCACATCCATCAGCGGCCTGTATGCGTCGGGAGAGGTAAGCATGACAGGTGTGCACGGTGCTAACAGATTGGCAAGCAATTCCCTCCTGGAAGCACTGGTTTTTTCAGACAGGGCTGCGCATAGTTCGATCAGTTTCTTCAAATCTTCAGCAAGCTCAGCACCCCAGATGAAAGAATGGGACGATTCGGGAACGATTAACAGCGAGGAATGGATTCTGATTTCGCATGACCGCCGTGAGATTCAACAAATCATGTGGGATTACGTAGGCATCGTACGCTCCAATCTCAGACTTGAACGGGCATTGAGAAGAATTGATTTGATCCGAAACGAGGTCGAGACGTTTTACAAGAAGACACGAGTCACTGAAGGATTGCTCGAACTCAGGAATCTTGCCCAGTGTGCACTTCTTATCATCCAATCAGCGATGAAACGGAAAGAGAGTCGCGGACTCCATGTTACCACCGACTATCCTTCTCGTGATGATGAACATTTCTTGCACGACACGGTTGTTGATTAGCTTGTTTTGAGTACGAACTTGTTGTATATTTTGTCGGAACAATTCCCTTTCATAAATCCTGCTGATGAGAAAGTCTGACCTCGACAAACCGCGTTGCCATTGCGCTGTATTTGGAGTCTATGGTCACCCCGCCGCTGCACAACTCACATACTTTGGCTTACTCGCCCAGCAGCATCGGGGCCAGGAGGGGTCGGGAATTGTAACGTCAGAATACGATCAATCCATGCGTAGGTTTCGCTTTCACGTTCATAAGGATTTCGGTCTCGTGGATGATGTGTATCGCGACGACCGTGTCCTGACGGACCAGTTACGAGGCAGTATCGCAATCGGGCATAACCGTTATTCCACGGCAGGATCTGCGGACAACAAAACGAACATCCAGCCGTTCACGGTTCTTTACAAAGGTGGAAACATTGGTGTCGCGCACAATGGCAACCTGACCAACTTCCGGCAGATCAGAAAACGGCTTCAGGACGAGGGGACAATTTTCCAAACTACCTCCGATACAGAAATTATTCTGCATCTGATTGCCCGCAGCAAAGAGACTGAACAGATCAATCAGATCCGTGAAGCACTTTCTCAAATTCAAGGCGCATTTTCACTCGTCATCATTACGGATGACAAGCTTATTGCCGCCCGCGACCACGCCGG
>JBGPGQ010000210.1:0-5777 GCA_041483995.1 Bacteroidota bacterium | reverse complement strand
CGCTAAAGCCTTTGGTGCCGAGTACTTCTTTGTTAAACCACTGGAGCTGACCGTGATCCGCGAGGCTATACGGTCATGTTTGCACGTACCACATGGATGAAAGGTTTCGACACTGATGTATCTAACAACATAGGAGGTTTCGATGAAAAGAATGTCACTTGGTTTGGCCGTAATGTTTTCATTACTCATGTTATCAGCAGAAGCGAGTTACGGCATTCCAGCCTTTGCTCGTAAATACAAAACAGGTTGCGCGACTTGTCACAACGGATTTCCCAAAATGACAGCGTTTGGGGAGGCGTTCCGTCGAAACGGGTACCAGTTTCCGGGACATACGGACGCGGAGTTTATCAAGGAAGAGCCCGTGGAGCTGGGAGCCGAAGGCAACAAGCGCGCATTTCCGGATGCCATCTGGCCAGGCACGTTGCCGGGTTCCTCGCCGATCTCATTGTTCCTGAACGGAGAAATGGACTACAATCCGAAGACGGACCCACGCTTTACGTTTGACGGGCTTGGCAGCAGCATCGAAGTAGTTGCTGGAGGAACCCTCGGCGAGGACCTCTCTTTCTGGGGGCAAGCTGCTCTCAGCAGTGACGGGTCACTTGAACTCAATAGGTTGTTCTTGATATTCAGTAATCTGATCGGAGATACCTATGCCCTGAATGCCCGTGTTGGCGTCATTGAGCCTGGCCTCTTCTCTTTCTCAACGCACCGGGCATGGATGGAAGGGTATTGGCTCACGACCAGAACCTTTAGTGACGACATGGGCTGGTCGTTTGAGGAAACACAAAAGGGGGTCGAGTTGAATGGTGTAGTGTGCGGACGGTTTGGATATAGTGCTGGTATCGTGGAAGGATTCGGCTTGCCGCATACTAACAAAGACTATTATGGACATGTAACCTACAAATTCAATGGGATGCCGCTCGACGGTGTAGTCGAAGGTGGTCCGTCAATCGGGGCTACCCGTCCCTACATCGACAACTCACTCACAATCGGTGCATTTGCGTATTCAGGGAATGCCGTTGTCGGTCCCGATACCGCTTCCCAGGAGGATAAATTCACCGAATTTGGAGGAGATGTCAATGCCTTCTATGACCGTGTCAACCTCTTTGGGGGATTCGGCATCCGGCATGATGACCAACCGTTCGTAGGGACTCTCGCCACGTCGGCCAACACAACTACTTGGTTCACTGAAGTTGATGTGACGGTATTCCCATGGCTCCTTACGGGAATCAGGTTCGAATCGTGGAAGAGTCACGCCTTGGATGCTACGGGTCAGGTGGTGTCGTACAGCGATAACCAAATTGTGCCTAGCATCGTGGCGCTGATTCGTGCTAACGTGAAAGCAACTCTCCGCGCAGGTTTCGCAAAGGAAGAATCACTGGGAGATACGAAGTTTCAGCCTAGTCAGGTGATGTTGGCTCTTTCTGTTGGAATATGAACGACAATGGGGATAATCCTCGGAGGTAGATATCCAGAGTAACAGGAGAAAGGTTCAAGATGAAAACACTCGTAAGTCACATCTTAATTGTGGTAATAGCGCTGGCAGTTGGCAATGAAGGACTCGGTGGCACAATCAAAGGGAAAGTCACAGCCCGCGGTGTACGGGATAATGCAAACGCCGTTGTGTATATCGAAAAACTTTCTGACAAGACATTCCCTGCTCCTAAGAAACATGCACAACTCGATCAGAAGAACCTCAAGTTCCAGCCCCACGTGCTTCCGGTTCTTGCTGGTACCACGGTAGATTTTTTGAACAGCGACGACGTGCTGCACAATGTCTTTTCGCCAGAGAAGTGTGCGGACAACTTTAACCTCGGGAGTTGGCCTAAAGGTCAGACACGCTCGTACACATTCAAAGAGGCTGGGTGCCAACCGGTTATCTTATGCAACGTTCATCCGGAGATGGCAGCATACGTGGTTGTTCTCTCTACTCCTTATTATGCAGTGAGTGAAAAAGACGGAGGGTTCGAGATCAAGGATGTACCGGTGGGGAAATATACCTTGAAGATATGGCATGAGAAGCTGAAGGGTGAATCACAGGAAGTCACTGTTCCTGAATCTGGAGAGGTCAAGGCGAACTTCCTGATAAAGCGATAGCAAGGAATCTCCACCATCGGCACTTGAGTTGCAGGGAGAGTTCCTTCCACTGGGGGCGATGTGCGGAGCGCGTGTGTAGTAGTGGTCAAAGAACCTGTCGGGATTTGCCATGGACAGGCACCCACTTCATTTACGCATAACAACCGTGACAGGAGGATAGTATGCTTGAACAAAGAAGAACCGGATTCCAGGTAGCAGCGTGGATGTCTTTTGTCGTCGGGTTATTGTTCTTTTTATTCGAAACGCGCTCAACAGGTGAGGCGCCGGAGACTTTCAAACTTGCTGTCCCTTTGAACATGGTTTCAATTGGAGGAGCCACGCTTGCGATTGTTGCAGCGATAGTGTTGATGATCCTCTACTTTGGGGACATTAAGAGAATGCTGATACATCGATAATCGAATGGCTGGACAACTCAAATTCGTCAACCTCGACTGGCTTGATTCCAACTTTCCGTGCATGGCTGCATGTCCAGTGCACACAGAGGCGGGGCGCTATGTCGCGCTCATCGCCGAGGGCAAGTATCGGGAAGCATATCACGTTGCGAGACGGCCGAACCCATTTGCATCGATCTGTGGCCGTATCTGTGCGGCGCCGTGCGAACCCGCGTGTCGCCGGGCAAATCTCGATGAGCCAATCAGCATCAGGGCCCTGAAACGATTTGTGTGTGAGCGCTTCGGCGTTGAGAGTATGGTCGACCTGGAGAAACTCAGGGAGGTGTTTGGCAAGACAGTAAAGAAGAACGGGGTCAAGGTAGCGATCATCGGCGCGGGTCCGGCAGGGATGTCGTGCTCTCACGATCTGGCTCTTCTTGGTTACGAGGTAACGGTGTTTGAAGCACAATCAGTGGCAGGTGGAATGTTGAGGCTTGGAGTACCGGAATACCGGCTGCCGCGCGAACTCATTCGAATGGAAATCAACGCCATCCTCAGCCTCGGTGTAGAACTGCGGCTCAACGCGGCCGTAGGGCGGGATTTCACGCTCGCAGACTTGAAGGAACAGGGATTTCAGGCTGTCTTTGTCGCAATCGGCTCGCACAGGAGCCGTGATTTGCAAATCGAGGGTGTTGAGCTCGATGGTGTTTTCCGGGCGGTAGATTTTCTTCTGAATGTGAACCTTGGCTACCGCGTGAATCTGGGCAACAAGGTCATAGTAATTGGTGGGGGAAATGTTGCGATCGATGTTGCACGCACAGCCGCCCGACAGGAAAAAATGGAAGTTGGACACGTGACCGAGATTGCAGAAGCTCTTGATGTTGCACGCTCCGCCGTCCGATTTGGTGCCAAAGAAGTCCACATGGTGTGCCTCGAAGACTGGCATGAAATGCCGGCAACGCGGGACGAGATCGATCAAGCAAAAGAAGAGCGGGTCCGTATCCACCCCCGAAAGGGACCGAGCAAGATCCTTGGGAAGGACGGCAAGGTGGTGGGCTTTGAGACGATCGATTGTGTATCAGTCTTCAACGACCAGGGGCGCTTTGCTCCGAAGTTTGCTGCTGGAACGGAAGCGATCATGGATGCCGATACCGTGATAATGGCCATCGGCCAAACGTCGGATCTCTCCTGGATTCATCCGGAGGATGGTATTGAAACAACACCGCGAAACACGATCAAGGTTGATTCAGCAACACTTGCAACGACTGCGCCCGGCATCTTTTCGGGTGGGGATGTTTCATTCGGTCCCCGTAACGCTATCGATGCGGTTGCAAATGGAAAGACGGCGGCATGTTCTATCCACAAATACCTGTCGGGACAGAATATACAGGGGGTCGAGCTTTCCTTGAATAAGCGGGATGTTGAGATCATCGTCAACAAAACGAACGAGTACAAGCGAACATGGGGATATGAGAAGATCGAGCGGGTTCCCATACCTACTCTTCCCATCGACCGCAGGATCGGCGTTTCTCAGGTGGAATTGGCATACACAGAAGAGCAGGCATCTCGCGAGGCTTCACGGTGTTTACACTGCTGGGAGAATACCATCTTTGAACCGGAGGGAGAAAGCACGGGGACCGAATGCATCCTCTGTGGCGGATGTGTTGATATCTGTCCGGAGAGTTGCATCGATCTCGTTACACTTGACAGGATTGATGCTGACGAATCTCTTATCGCACAATTGGAAGATGAATATGATATCATCCTGACGGGGGAGACAGAAGAGACTGTCGGTGCGGTGATGATTAAGGATGAAGATGTGTGTATCCGGTGTGGCCTCTGTGCTATGCGCTGTCCTGTTGGGTGTATCACGATGGAAGGCTATTTCGTTTCGGAGACGTTGTCTGCATAAACGAGATGTACAAACAGCATGAGATGATCATGGAAAAGAAAGAAAAAGAATCTGAACCCGGCGCAGCCCCGCTCTCTCGCCGATATTTTCTCGAAATCGTTGGGGCCGGTGCACTCGGTGTTGTCGCTGCCGGCAGCGCCGTATTGACTGCTCAGTACCTTTCTCCCAACGTACTGCATGAGCCGCCCTTGAAATTCCACGCAGGTTCAGTACAAGATTTTTCCCCGGATTCAGTCACGCTCATCGTGGACCAGAAATCTTACGTCGTCCGGGCCAAGGAAGGGTACCTGTATGCAATGTCAGCGGTCTGCACACATCTCGGCTGCATCACAGGATGGAAGTCCGACGAAGCCGTCATTGCATGTCCATGCCATGGTAGCAGATTTGATAGGCAGGGAAACGTCATCGGGGGACCCGCACCCCGACAGTTGCCTCGTTATTTGATCTCTTTGGAAGACAGGGGAGAGCTGATTGTCGACAAGGGGACGATCGTTGAACAGGGTAGTATTCTCAAAGTATAGTAACAGGAGCGCATCATGGATCAAGGAGATGAATACTGGCTGGCAGTCCGGAAGAAAGTGTGTGAAAAATGCGTCGATGGCGATGGGGTTGGTAACTGTCGACTCACTCCAGGGCAGGAGTGTGCCTTGCAGAAACATTTTCCGCAGGTTGTCAGAGCGGTCCTGTCGGTCAAGAGCGCCGAGGTGCAGCCCTACGTCGAAGCTCTAAGACTCGATGCCTGTGCGGTCTGCGAGCATCAGGCACTGGATGGGACATGTGCACTCCGGACTCAGCTTGATTGCGGGCTTGATCGATACTTCCCGCTGGTGATCGAAGCGATTGAGCAAGTGCACTTCGAGCTGCGCAAAACCACAGAAGGTCCAGGAGACTAGCAATGCAAGGTTTATTCAACCAGCTGTTCCAATCACAAGTGTGGCGGTCAATCTTCCGGCACGGACTCCCGGAATCCAACCGGACGCGGGCGGAGGCTGTTTTCTACAATTTCTTCCTCCATGTCCACCCGACGAAAGTAAGAAAACGCTCTGTCAGGTACACATACACCTGGGGGCTCGGTGGATTGTCCGTCGGGTTGTTCATCGTTTTGACTGTCACGGGTGCGTTACTCATGCTGTACTACCGCCCTTCAGTACCACAGGCATACTCGGACATGAAAGATCTCCAGTTTGTGGTGACCTCCGGACAGTTCCTGCGCAACATGCACCGCTGGGCTGCGCATGCGATGGTGGCCGTCGTCTTTCTGCACATGCTCAGAGTCTTCTATACGGGTGCCTACCGGCCTCCAAAGGAATTCAATTGGGTTATTGGTGTTATCCTTCTTGTGGTGACGATCCTGCTCAGCTACACAGGCTACCTCTTGCCGTGGGATCAACTTTCGT
>JBGPGQ010000209.1:0-5808 GCA_041483995.1 Bacteroidota bacterium | reverse complement strand
GGCCGGAGGTGTCCACCAGCCTGACATACCCGCAGACGTTCCACTCTTTGAACAAATTGTGGATAGCGCCGGTAGAGTATTGGAAACCACTGATGGAAAGTTTGCACATGTGCCCGGGTTTAACTTCGAACGTTTAGGAGGCGGAACAAAATGCGTCGGCTGTCATGCCGGTCACTCTATGCTGACGGTACCCGTGAATGGAACGGTCGCAGAATGGCTCAATGTTTCTCCTTCTGCAAACGTAACCGCAAGTTCCTTCTTGAATGACAAAGAGGCTCACAACTTTGGCCCACGACGGGCAGTGGATCGTCAGGCTCGAACAGGTGGTGATACCGTCAATTGGGTTTCCAACGAGGGAATTGGGGCATATATTGAGCTCAATTGGGATATTCCTGTCGATGTGAAGCAAATAGTTCTGTACAATATTAAACAGAATTCACGCCTTGGTACATCAATTTTGGTGAATAATTGTGAAATAATATTATATTATAAGTCCAGAGAGGTTGCCAGAATTAAATCCACTGGGAAGGTGGTCCAGAACGGTACCCCGATCAATCTCCCCCCGACCACAATCGATGCAGCAAGAGTGGTGATTAAGAGCTTTGCCGGTACATTTCATTTCCACCGATTCTCGGGCTTGGCGGAAATTGAAACCGTTGCAAGAATTCATCAGGAATAGTTTCTGTTCATTATAATATAAACAAGGAGAGTCATGAGAAAATTTTCCGTGTGCATCATCGCACTTGTGTGCTTCGCGATCAATCTTCATGGTCAGGGATTTTATGGAGTTCACTCACCAAATGGCGTTGATGTGTGGGGGGTCGGAAAATCCGGATTGGTATTCCACTCCACTGACGGAGGAGTTACGTGGGCGAATTTTACCCAAGGGGCCGCAAACCTGAGATCTATCTTCACTATGGGTTCAGATGTCTGGATTGTAGGAGATAACGGGGCGTTCTACTCCTCAACGAACAGCGGTATTGATTGGAGTTCTTCATCGCTCATCGGTGGTTCAACATTACGTTCGGTTGTTTTTGCGGATGGATCGAATGGTTGGGCGGCTGGCGACAACGGCACGATATTGAACACAGCCAACGGTGGTGCAACATGGCAGGCTCAGGTTTCCGGTACAACACAAACCCTCTATAGTGTGGCATTCTCAGATGCCGTGACCGGATATGCCGTGGGTGCCTTGGGGACTGTTCTCAAAACAGTTGATGGTGGTTTGCATTGGAATAGCATAGGCCAAAGGGATTGGACCAGTGATATTTACTCTGTGAGCGTAAACGGAGGAGATGTTTATATCTGTGGTGCCGATGGTTTCTCCTGGGAGAGTGACAATGGCGGCACAGATTGGGCGTCGCTCTACTTCAAGACTGATTCCAAAGTTGACGTGAACGACGTCTTTGTCAAAGGGCGCGAAGACGTGGTCTATGTCGGCGGAGGTGGGTTCATACGCCACACAATTGATGGTGGCGGCTCGTACCAATTTGCTTCCCACCAGATGTTTGCAAAATTGAATGACGTTTTCTTTTACGATAGCCTGCGAGGGTGGGTGTGCAGCGAAAAGAATAATGCCATCATGCGAACGACAGACGGAGGAACGACCTGGTTGCTTCCGCAGGGTACAACAATTGCGTACTCGTGGGTCTCAAAAATATCGACTGGCGGTTCCATTGGAAATACATTTGTTATCGATCCGTGGAACAAGAATCGCATTTTCGCTGCGTTGTCAAATGCTATTTACATGAGCGCTGATCGCGGCGAAACATGGTCATTGGTCCCGGGGAAAACAGCAGGTGGCGGTTCACAATGGTCATTCTATATTTCACCAAGAGATTCGAATATTTGGCTTGCTGCGACATCGGGAAGCCCGAGCAAAGGAGTGAAACGAAGTACCGACCGAGGCGTTACCTGGACATCAGTTCTTACCCGGAACTTTACAAGCTACGGAATGCCGCTCGAGATGGATCCTGATCATCCTGATACGCTCTTTTTTGGTGCGGAGGGGGCGGGAAGCGGCCCGAACGGCATTCTTTACAGGTCGACAAACCGAGGTGCAACATGGGATACGTTGGCGTCGACGTCGTTCAGAAGCCCGTGTGACATCGTTGTTATTCCTGATAGCACGAACATCATGTACGTTGGTGATGGCACGACGGGGTCTGGCTCGGCACAAATGTGGCGCTCCACCGATACCGGCCACACGTGGACTTCTATTTACAGCTCTGCTAGCTCAGAAATACCCATGATTGCCGTTTCCCGTTTGAGAAAAGACTATGCATTCGCCACGGCTTGGTCAAATACGAGCGTAATGAAATCGACAAATCAGGGGGTCACATGGACCTCGATTTCCTCGACTACATCAACTTGGGGAGCTGATATCGCAAAAGACGACCCGAACGTATACATGTACGGAACGTATGGTGGCGGCACTTCCTATCTTTCTAGTAACGCAGGTTCCTCATTCAACCCGACGTCGCTAACTGGTTCAAATTCCGGAATGCTCTGCTATGACCGTGCAACGATTTTTGCTCATCAGGCCGGTGGTGGAGTGTACAAGTATGTTGTAACGTACACGGTTCCTACCACCAACCTCCAAACGGTAACCGTGGTTTCGCCAAACGGCGGTGAAAGCTGGCAGTATAACACCAGCCATAACATTACATGGACATCCGGAAATGTAGGAAACGTAAGGATTGACTATAAAACATCTCCGGCGGGTGCATGGCAAACCATAGTAGCAAGCACTCCATCGGCAAGTGGTTCGTATGCCTGGGTTGTGCCCAACGCACCAACTTCACAAGCACGTATCCGGATTAGCGACGCATCAGATACGAATCCTATCGACAGCAGCAACGGATTCTTTTCAATCACAGTAGCAGGTATCTCCACGCAGCCAAGTGTCTTGAGTCTCGGACATGTTGGAGTTGGATCCTCACGGAGTGATACGATCCGTATCTTCAATAACGGGACTGCAACGCTAGTGATCTCATCCATATCGACGAGTTCAGGTGTATTCGTTCCCGGCAGAACGTCCTTCAGTATTTCGCCGTCTTCGTCCGATACTTTGTCCGTCTCGTTCTCGCCGATAGCGATCCAAACATACAACGATACACTCAGGATCAATACCAATGCGCCGACATCTCCGACATTTGTAGAGCTCTCCGGTGTCGGGGACAACCCGAATTCCGTTCCGGAAGAGGGATTACCTACGGCGTTTGCTCTGGCGCAAAACTATCCGAACCCGTTCAATCCTTCAACAACGATCTCGTATTCATTGCCGGCGGAGTCCTTTGTTTCTTTAACTCTGTACAACACGCTTGGCCAGGAAGTAGCTGAACTGGTCAATCAACTCCAGACGGCTGGACGGTATACCGTTACGTTTGCAGGAAGAGATAAACGAGGCGTTGATCTTTCCTCTGGAATCTATTTCTACAGATTGCGGGCAGGTAGTTTTGTTGACATGAAGAAGATGCTGCTTCTCAAGTAACATCCCGATTGTAGGCGCCCGCTGAGAACCAGCGGGCGTTTACGTTCTTTTCCATATCGCCGAGATTCGAAAGTGTTTCCATCTTTCCATTTGAAAGCTGTCATTGAAAGATGGCACCACTGCGATCTGCCAGTTACCTTGCAGAAATGATGCGGCTCTGCTCGAGCCTTGCAAACCCGCCAGAAGAAAGCCACAACTATGAAACAGTTGATTGCGACATGCTTGCTTATTTCAACGTTCTGCTCGGTATTCGCAGGTCAGGAATCCGGTAGTGTTGGAAGGAAAAACGTCGCTCCAATTGTCACTAAGTTGTTGTTCATAAAGTAAAGGGGAACTCTGTCATGATCAAATCGAAAGTAGTGAAAATAAGTGCCGTACTCTTTCTTGCAGCATTCTGTGGATTTGAAATACTGTATGATGACGGGATCGTGGGTATGACGAAGAAACCCAACCACATTTTTGTCAATCCCGGCTGTATTTGTCACGACCAAAATTCCAATGTTCTCGTCTGGATCTCGGGGCCTGAGAGTCTTGCTGCCGGTGAGCGGGCATTGTATAAGGTTTCGGTGAAGAAGGATACCAATATCGCCGCAGGGTTCAATGTTGCTTCCTTCTTCGGCGATCTTGGAATTGCCGATTCAGCAGAAACGCAGATGCTTAGACCCAACGACAGTCCTACGGACAGCCTCGAACTCACTCATATTCTACCAAAACTTGCAAATGGACAGGATACGATTTCCTGGTCATTCTTTTATCGTGCGCCGCTGACGGCGGGGATAGTCGATACTTTATATGCAAACGGGAACAGCGTTGATACAAGTCAGGATCCTTCCGGCGATGGATGGAATTTCGCCGACAATTTTCTCATCCATGTAACGGAATCGCCGAAGTTTCTTACTCTTCCAGTTGACAGCATTATTGCAAAAGATGTCAATGGAAAGCTCCTGAAGGCAGTGAAACGACCTAGGCCGGGCAAGCCCGTAACGAAACCCAACTGGGCGAACTTGATGGAAGAAACAGTCGTACAGGGAGGCTTCCAGCCATTGGCAACCGAAAGTGACTCGGCCGGTGGCATACTCATCGGGAAATCCTACATGCAGAAAACTAATCCAGCCGATCCATTGAAACCAAAGTGGAAACCGATCAAAGACTCCGCCAATCTGTATGCCTGGGTCCGTCTCACGACGTGGGATTTCAAGAATAACAAAGGCAAAAGTGCGAACGCACTCCCGAAAACACTGCAGAACAAAACGTATGTTCATGCCGATTCTGCGAGAGGACTTGATTCAACTGGCAGCCCCGGTGATGCAAAAAGAAAGAAGCTCAAGAAGCAGTTGACAAAACTGGATCCGAAGAAGACATCCAACAAACTGTTTGCCGAACTCGTTGCATTGAAGTTCAATATTGCAGCCAGTCAATTGCTAAAAACACCGCCAGGATTCGGGGAGCTGATTTTCGATATGGACGGCAACCCGTTGGATGAACTTCCGCTTGTTGAGATTGCGGAAAACGTTGATAGCGCTATGACCTATTGGCAAGGTCACAGTCATGTATTTTACGATAGTCTTTACGAAGCTTTGCACAGAATCAATATGGCATTCGTTGGTCCTTGTGATACAGTGCTTTTTGTTCAGGGTGGCCAGTTGGAACTGAAGGGCGCCGCGAGTCTTCTGTCAATTAGCTTTCTGAAGGAAGGAGTCACCCCTCCGAAGGTAATGAGACCAACAACTACGGATACACAGACTGAAGAAGACTTTGAAGATGAGGAATGGGATGCTCAAGTTGATGAAACACCCGTAGCAGCAAAGCTGTACCAGAACTATCCAAACCCATTCAATCCTACGACGTCGATCAGCTTCCGGTTGCTTGATCCATCGGCCGTCACCTTGAAGGTGTACAACGTACTCGGGCAGGAAGTGGCAACGCTGCTGAATCGAGAGGAAATGGATGAAGGGTACCAGACGGTACAGTTCGGCTCGGAAGGATTGGCGTCAGGAGTTTATTTCTACCGGATTGACGTACAGAGTGATGGCGAACTTGCCAGGGTCATTGAAACACACAAGATGTTGCTTATTAAATGATTGGCGCTTTCGGGATACGGCAAACATTTCTGTCTACTCTACAGAGGACAAGGTATTTCTCGGCGGACAGGGAAAGATAACATTTATCCTGGTAGGTCAGACATTCCTGTCTGACCTCTATACCTGATAGGGAATCAGATTCTTCGTTTCACTCGGAGTGACAAATGAAGCAAGTGTGGGTCATTCTGAACCAAGTGAAGAACCTGAAAATCAAACTCGATTGAGTAGGAGCTC
>JBGPGQ010000208.1:0-5871 GCA_041483995.1 Bacteroidota bacterium | reverse complement strand
GACGATCACCACGTTGTCTTTGGTATAATACGTGACATAGAAATGCCGCACATCGTCGAGCGTTATATTCTTCACGCTCTCAATAAGACCGGCAGTAATGTGTCCATACGGAGTGTTGGCAAAAATATCGTTATAGAGAACAGCCTTGCCAAGCTCCTCGTCGCTCGCATAACGCAATGTGTTCTCAAGATAGTTCAATGTCTGGCTTTTGATGCGGTCGAGATCGTCTTGCTTGAATGCTGGCGCCAGGATAGCATCCATGAGCAGCGGATAGTACTCCTTCAGGTTATCCCGGTGGGTCCGTCCGACGATTGTTGTCATTTCCGTTGAACTGACTGCGTCATAGCTTGCGGCAAGCGGGTACAGTTTGTCGAGAATTTGTTCGTATTTGTTCTTCATTGTCGATGCATCGGTGAGCATTGATGCGGTAATGGCCGCCAGTCCTTCCTTGCCCGCCATCTCATTTTGCGAGCCGACTTTGAACCAGAGACGGAAAGAAATTGTCGGGTCGTTCTTGACAGGCAACAGAACAAGATTGTCAGACACGTTCTTCTCTCCATATGTAAGTGAAATCCCGATTGACGAGATGAGAATTGCGACAAGAATCGTTTTCATCATTGTGCTCCTTTCAAAAGAACAACCGTGCGTCGTTCGGGGACAAAATATTTTGCGGCAGCACTCATGATGTCTTTCGGCGTCACCG
Organism: Bacteroidota bacterium; assembly: GCA_041483995.1. Lineage (GTDB taxonomy): Bacteria > Bacteroidota > Ignavibacteria > UBA10030 > UBA6906 > JBGPGQ01. The sequence continues at coordinate 5,168 of JBGPGQ010000208.1, read as the reverse complement.
TATCCATCTTCGAATAGAGCTGGTCCACAATGTCAACGCCACCAGTCACCGCAACAAGCCTGGCCAACCCGCCGGCAACCTTATCGGGCGTATCGAGACCCATAAGGAAGCCGTACTTGTTTCTGCGCTTCAGGTTGCTGAGCTGTTTCGCGTCGACGGCTTTCGTTTTGAATTCCTCCAGCGTACGGTACACTTCATCACGCACATACGCGACGTCGTCGGCCGTCTTCACCATGGCAAAGACCTCGAACAGAGGCAGGTCCCTGTTCATGGGAACACTTGCTCCAAGCCGCTGCACCTTTTGCTCCTGGATGTAGAGTTTCTTGTAGAGATCGCTGTTTTCTCCAAACGCAAGATCGCCCAATAATAGAGCTGCAACATAGTCTTTGTTGTTTGGGTTAAGAGGATCACCCTTATATGCAATATCAATGATCGGCAGAGTCTTGCCGGTATACGATACCTCCGCACTTCGTTCCTTTGTCTGGGACGGTTCCGGGATGATCTTCGGCGCAACATATCCCTTCTCCCATGCACCGTAGTATTTGGTGACCAACCCCATTGTTGCTTTCATGTCAACATCGCCGACGATGACAATGATGACATTCTCCGGACGATAGAATTTTTTGAAGAACGACTTGCTGTAGTCATATGCATCAGGCATTGCCTTGATGTCTGCTTCGAACCCGATCGTCGTATGCTTGTATGTGTGGACATCGTACGCGACGTCCTGCAGTTTTTCATTCAGCATCTCAAATGGACTGGTGATATTCTTCCGGTATTCACCATAGACTGCACCTGCCTCGGTTTGAAACGCCGGTTTCTCATAATAGAGGTTCTGGAACCTGTCGCTCTCCATCTCAATCACGGTCTCAAGATCTTCCTTTGCGAAATTAAGATGGTACGCTGTATAGTCATCCGTTGTGTACGCATTCGCATCGGCGCCAATGCTGGTAATAACGCTGTCGTACACGGAACCGGGATATTTCTTTGTTCCGCGGAACATCATATGTTCAAAGAAATGCGCAAAGCCGGATTTGCCCTGTTCCACTTCATCCCTGCTGCCGGTGCGCACAACCGAATAATACGCAAGCAAGCCCGGGCTCTCCATCGGTATCATGAAGATAGTGAGGCCATTCGGGAGAACTTTCTTCGTGTACTTGTATGGGAAAATGGGCTTGGACATGGCTATACTTCCCATGCTAATGATTGTAATCAGGCACAGACGTGCCACGAGTTTTGCCATAGATACACACTCCTAACGTACGATGCTTGTGAATGAGAACTGTTGGAAGATTGGCTGATTAAGATATGAAAATTCACGGCAAAACCCAATTATGACAGTTCAAAGAAAGTCAAGAACAGGGTTTGGTTTGCCTTCCCGGAAACGGGAGGGACTTAATTCGTCGATTGGCAGAGTTTGTGCCTTGCCATCAAGGATAATTTCAGCAAGCAAATGGCCCAGAGCCGGTGCATGCATTACTCCGTGGCCGGATGAACCGTTCATCAAATAAAAATTATCGAACCCCGGGGCAAGACCAACGAGAGCGTGTTTATCCGGAGACATTTCATACAGTCCTGCCCAACAGCACTCGCGGTCTATTGGAACATCCTTCAGGCACGGCACACAGGCGTGCGCCCGTGGAACGACAATGTCAAGCCATGTCTCATCAAATGCGACGTCGAGTCGACCTCTGCAGGCATGATGTTCCGTTGCAAGAAGCAGCAGCACACGTCCATCACGAGCACGAAAGTGAAATCCGTCCTCCACGAAGATTGTCATCGGAGTATCCTCGGAAAGAAGATCGTACAGTTGCGTCACTGGCTCGATTGGGATGTTGAGACCCGCCCATTGAGCCACGACCGATGCCCAGGCACCCGCTGCATTGACAACCTTGGCAGTTGAGATCGTCTCTTCGGAGGTACGAACACCTGTAATGTGATTTTGTTTTGTAAGATCAAAACCGGTTACCTTCACGCCGAAAGAAAACTTTACTCCGAGTCGTTCGGCTGCTTCTTTGTATCCTCGTAGAATCTGAAGTGGCTTGATAAATCCGTCACTTGCACAAAAAACACCGCCGATAATTCTTTCAAGGTTTATGGAAGGATTTATCCGGGAGATATCATTGAGGTCTACTTCGTTGACTTCGTCTAGTCCTGCTGACTTCTGAATTGCTTGCGCAGCGCGCAAAGCTTCAAGCTGTTGAATATGGCTGGCAAGAAACAGATAGCCAACCTGACGAAGCCCGGGGTCAAGACCCGTTTCGTCTTTGAAGTAAATGAGCTTCTCACGTGCAAGCAATGACAACCGAACGTTCACTTCCGTTCCAAATTGCGCCCGGAACCCGCCGGTCGCTTTGCCCGTGCTGCCCATCCCCGGCTGATCGGAGCTTTCCAGAACGTAAACGTCTGTACATCCCCGTGACGCGAGATGAAACGCAAGACTTGCACCCATCACTCCGCCACCGATAATGACGACTTGAGCCGATTTCATTGCTCAGGATGCAAACATGTCATCGGGATTCTTGAAACATTTGATCTCAATGGCGTTGCCGCTAAAATCCGTAAGGAACATGGTCTCCTGTTCGCCGACCTGATTCGCATAGCGGATACGAGGCTCAATAATGAACTTGACCTGGGCCTTTCTAAGACTGCCCACAAGATTCTGAAAATCATTCCACGGAATGATGCATCCGAAGTGCGGCATTGGAACAGCTATGCCATCGACCTTGCCGGTGTTTCTTGTCTGTGGCATCTCTTCTGTAATGTGGGCCGAGATTTGATTGCCAAAAAAATCAAAGTCAACCCAAGTGTCGGTGCTCCTTCCTTCCTTGCACCCTAAAATCCTTCCGTAAAAATCCCGCGTGGACTTAAGGTCTTTGACGAAAAACGCGAAGTGAAATGGATAGTTGCTCATGATCAGTGTGTTAGTGTGGATTCGATATCTTCTATTCAGAACTGAATCTATCAAGGAAAGTTCTTTCGGTGGGCGTGAGAGTTCCAACTCCTGATGTTTTGATTTTTCCCATAACTCTGTCTAATTCAGCACGGTTTACTTCGTGCAAACCTTCACGCTGAATCTTCATCCATCGCTCCAGATCGGCGCCGGTCGGGGCAGAAGGCGCAAGTTTCTTTTCGAAGCGCGCGGCGCGGGTGTTTCGCTGTATCAATTTGAGATAGAGAAATCCACCGACGAATCCACCGAGATGAGCGAAATGCGCAATCCCATCTCCCCCACCTCCAAATCCGCCGTAGAGTGAGAGAGCTGTCATGATCAGAACCATGATGCGGGATTCAACCGGGATGATGCCCCAGACATATATGCGTTCTCGCGGCCAGAAGTATGCGAAACCCAGCATCACGCCGTACACAGCACCCGAGGCGCCAACAATCGCCGTGAAAGGAGTGAACACGAATGAAACCAGGGCAGCCGCAATGCCGCTTACAAAGTAGAGCCAGAAGAATTGCGTTCCGCCAAGTTCTTTTTCAAGGCGTGGTCCGAAGAAAAAAAGGCCTAGCATGTTGAAAAAAATATGGCCGAAACCTGCATGCAGAAACATATACGTAATGATGGTCCACGGACGGATGAGCGCATATGCCGGCACCAGCATCAGAAATTCCATCAACGCCGGTCGCAGATTTGTCAGGAGAAACATCACTGCGTTGGCAATGATAAGGCGGATTACCCAGGGAGTCATTTAAACATCATCACGAATGATCGCATACACAAGCTGGTCACAGGTCTTTCCATCCTTTGTCACACTCTTTCTGAAGCACCCTTCAAAACTGTAGCCGGATTTCTCAAGCACGCGCGGCGAGACGGTATTCCACGCAAACACGTGGGCATCAATACGCACGAGATCGAACGCCCCAAACGCATACTCGGTAAACGCACGCACCGCTCTCGTCGCAATACCTTTGCCCCAGAATGGTTCACCGAGCCAGAACCCGATTTCAGCGGATCGTCTGTACACATCGTGGTTCAAGTGAAGTCCGATAGCGCCAATGGCTTCAACGGAAGAAGCGATGGCAAACGCTGTTTCTTTCTTTTGCTTCTTTACGCTGTGGAGCCACGCTTTTGCATCTGCTTCGGTGTACGGATGAGGAAAGGAATCTCGAAGGTTGATCCAGACCGAGCGGTTGTTCGCATGTTTTACAAGTGCAGCCTCATCGCCCGGTGTCCAGCTTCTGATTTTCCATTCACCGATTTCAAGCTCCATGGCATCATTCGCTCTCTTTTCCTGATCGCTTTCCTCGTTTTGACTTCGCTTGAAGAACGACCCCCGCCACGGACAAGAGAACGAAGAGTATGGTGTTTACATCGTTGGAAAGTTCAAATGATTGAACGATGAAAAGTGCTCCAGTGAGCGAAGAAAGAACTATCAATGCCCAATCGAAGAGAATCGTCAGCAGTAGCGCACTGAGAATCCCTGCACCAAGGACCACAATCCACTGGAGCGAGGTGGATTCCCAGTTGAACCTTTCCACAAAATTGAGAGCCAGATATCCACCCGCAAGAAAGCCCGCCAAACCAATAGCCACCTTCTGCAGGAAGATGGCAAGAACGGCTCCAAGCAGTCCAATAACAAGCGCGCTAATAATGATGAACGATTCGGGGCGGTCATGGAAAAAATGTGTCGCAAAGTTCATTCCCACAACAAACCCGATTGCGCCGACAAGGAGCCAGAAGAGTTTCCGGCCGAATAGAAGCAGGCATATACCGACAAGAATTGGGAGAAGGGTTCTAATCATGCTCTCTCGCTTTCAACCGCTTCCCATACGAGCTCGGCGATGTCCTTCACCTGCACCGTCTCCGAAGCGTTCTTTTCCTTCACCCCGTCGGTCATCATTGTCATACAAAACGGACAGCCCGTGCCAATAACGTCTGGCTTCAGTGCAAGAGCTTCTTCGGTTCGCTCGATGTTCACACGTTTTCCTTCACGCTCTTCCATCCACATCCTGCCGCCACCAGCACCGCAGCAAAAACTTTTATCCTTCGAGCGTTTCATTTCCAGACGCTCCACTCCCTGGATCATATCAAGAACACCGCGCGGAGAATCATACTCATCATTGTAGCGGCCGAGATAACACGGATCATGGAACGTGATCTTCGCCTTGTTCTTTGCCGAGAGCTTGATCTTTCCTTGTTCGATAAGGTCCATCAAAAATGT
>JBGPGQ010000207.1:0-5906 GCA_041483995.1 Bacteroidota bacterium | reverse complement strand
GTCGTCGTCAATGATTCAACAGTAACTGATACGTCACGTGCTGTAACAGCTCTGTTGAACAATACAATATACTACTGGCGCGTCAAAGCAAAAAACGGTTCCAATCAAAGCCCATTTTCATCTGCCAGAAGCTTCACCACAACTACTTCTGTAGGAGTAGACCCTGTCGCTGCTTTGCCGGACAGGTTCAGCCTTGAGCAGAATTTCCCTAATCCGTTCAACCCATCAACGCAGATTAGTTTCAGCCTGCCGCGTCATGCTCATGTGAGACTGGAAGTATTCAACACTGTCGGACAACGCGTAGCAATGCTGGTAGATGAGGAAAGAGACGCGGGATACCATACAGTGGAGTTCCAGAATCCTGGACTGTCGAGCGGCGTCTATCTCTACCGACTTTTTGCGGACAACTATATTGAAACGAGAAAACTGCTTCTCCTCAAGTAGCTCCGCAGCTTGGTCTTGAGGCTCTGGCAACATGCAAATGCCAGAGAACGATTCCCCGTAGGATATTCACCTCCTTCAGGGAATTGTGATGTTGAAGAATTTCCGCGGAGGATTCGCCACTTCAAGATTCTCATTGTGATGATGAATCCTTTACCGCCAATTGCACTTTTGCCCACACTTTGAGTGGTTCCGGTGAACCACTTGATCCCGGCTCGCCACCTCCAAAACCGTTTCGACGGCCACCGCCGCCACGTCCCCCGAAACCACCCCTGCCACCTTCGCCTTCCACGGTCCCTTCCGGTGGTTTCTCGAAATCATGACTACTCTCAACACCTACTCCGATGACTGATCCGGGCGTTGTATCAATTGCAAACGGATGGCTTGCATTATCCGCAAGCGGCACTTTGATCTCATACATGAGGGTATCATGCAACATGTGGAATCGCGCTTCTATTCCACTGGCCTGCGCCATAGTCATCCGCTGATGTTGCTCTCCTCCCAACCGATAGATTTCCAATTCACTTGAACCACCTGAAAAATTCTCTCGCTGCTGGTCCGACCCTCCCCTCTCTCCCATCTTATCTCTGGAGAAACCAGGCCTGCCGAAGCCAAGTGGAAATCGTATTCCAAATTTTTTATCGTCACTACCGTTCCGGTCAAACCAGAACGTAATCCCCTGTCTCGTGATCTGACGCTGGAGACCTCGATCCGTTACAACCAGTCCGATATACAAATAATCCTCGTCGTTAAGTAACGACGCCGACACACGCTCCTTGTCAAGAACAACAGAGAAACCATACCACTCTGTATTTTTCCCATCAATGACGACCTCATGGTCGCGCCAGTGGCTTTGAAGTTCCAATGAACCACATCCCGCCAATAAACAGAGAAGGAACAAATGTACACTACGGAGCTTCGCGGGTCTGCTCGAATGAAGAGTTTGATCCTCGGCTACCATGGTATTCCTCATGAAATCACATTTTTATAGTTTGACACTGAATTGCACTGAAGGTTTGATCCCGCGGAGTTTTTCCCAAAATATCCTGCAACAGCGGGGTACTGTCAAGTGGGAAACAAGTCAGCCTTCGAGGTAATTGATTGATGGATCAGCTCATCAACGTCGTCGGGCAAATACGGCTTCTGAATGACACCCACAACTCCGGCTGAGAGCATTTCGCTTTTGACAGAGGGATCAACAAAACCAGTTGCGATGGCAAATATCACATGGGGGTTTATCTCTTTGCATCGCCTGTACACTTCCAAGCCGCTTAACTTCGGGAGGTCACGATCACACAAGACAAAGGCAATGTCATGATAGTGTTTGGTATAGATCTCAACCGCTTGAGATCCGTTTGTTGCTGTCAGCACATGGTATCCTCTATCGTTGAGAGAGAACTTAAGGGCTTTGAGGAGCATCTCCTCATCCTCAACGAGTAGCACGGTTTCGTTTCGAGAAACCCCATTGTGGTTTTTTGACTTTGGTTTGGTGACGGATTCATGAGGCGTAAGGTCAATCGGGAAGTAGAGGCTGAAGCTCGCCCCTTCTCCAACAACGCTCTGGACATCAACAAAGCCATTATGGTTCTTGACCACACCATACACGACCGCCAAACCCAATCCTGTTCCCCCTCCGGGTCCCTTTGTGGTGAAGAAGGGTTCAAAAATTCGGCGCTTTGTCATCTCATCGATTCCCATCCCGGTATCCGTAACGCTGATGACAACGTATTTTTGTGCTGTGATACCTGGGAAACGCAGCTCCACTTCCTCTGCGGTGGCCAGCCGCACCGACACCGTAAGGATGCCGCCAACGTGTTTTCCATCCGTCCGCTTTAGCATTGCATCACGCGCGTTCACACAGAGGTTTAGAATGGCCTGGTTGAGTTGTGAGACGTCGGCAACAAGGTGTGGGATGTCTTCATCCATGTGTGTCACAATCTCTATCGACTTTGGGAATGCCGAGGTAAGAATCTTCACAGCTTCATTCACTGTAGTCGGAATATCTATCAACTTGAAGATGCTCTCCGTCTTTCGGGCAAAGGTAAGGAGTTTCCCCACCATTCCAGCACCCCGCTCGACCGTTCCAGTGATCGACTGAATGAGAGAGGAGAACCTCTCGGGGTTGTTTCCTGAACGCTCTAGTAACGATGCATTCGCGAGAATGATGGCAAGGATGTTATTAAAGTCATGCGCGATGCCTCCTGCAAGCGTTCCAAGAATCTCCATTTTTTGCGCCTGGCGCAGCTGCTCCTCCAGTCGCTTCTTCTCCGTGATGTTTCTTCCCACCCCGACAAAACCAATAACTTCCTCATTGATGAATACCGGCACAAAAGAGAAGTCCATTTGTAAATGCCGTCCATCTTTTGATATTACTTCCAACTCATAGGAGCTTTGTTTTTGTTTGCCTTTCTGAACCGCATCTCGAAATGCCTCAAGCTTCCCATTGTCAAGCACAAAATCGCTCAGTGGTTTTCCTCGGAGTTCAAGTTCGCTGTACCCTAACAAAGATGGTATTGCCCCTTGTGCCAACTCAATTCTGAAGTCCAGATCTGTCTTGATCAAAACATCATGCATCGTCTCAAGTGCCAATTTCATTGCCTGATACGGTGTATTCATCATTATCTTATGCCGGAATACAATGTACACGAGTATCGTGAGAGCGGCAGTAGAAGAAATGAAATAAGGATAAAAATTGTCTTCGGACAGCAATGAAAATACCGACAACGTAAATGGCGTAGGAAGGAAGAGCATCAAGAGCGCCAGTGAAACGAAGAGCAAATTTGATTTCAACCCCCGCTCAGCAAACCCTCCAACCAGTGAATAAAGGAGGGCTACCCCGATGCTAAAAAGGATCGACATCCAGATGACGTAATAAATCTGGCCGGCGATGGATATCCCACCAGCTGTTGCAAACGGATTGGGAATGAGCCCTACAAGCACCATCGAGTAACTGAAAATCCCAGCAAGATAGTTTGCCACAATAATCTTCTTCGACCTCAGGATCTCGTACCGCCGGACAAACACCAACATAAGGTGCAGGAAGAAGAAGGGAAACACAGAGTACAGGAACGCGCTGACGCCAACAAGAAAATGAACAGAGAGGCCGCCAACCGGATACTCGATGAAATAGGCCACAAACCCGAGGCACGAAATTGCACAGACGCAGAATGCAAAGAACTGGCTCAAAATGTTGCGCCGCGACTTGATAAGGATTATAGTCGCCAAGGACATATTGACTGCGCTGTAAATGAGAGCGACGTAGAAAGCAAACATAGCATTCACCTCTTTTGAAAGAGAACTGCCGTTACCCAATGCCTCAACAAGGGTACGGTTTTGCAAGAGGCATGCCATGACTCTAAAGATACTTATTCGGGCAAATTTTCAAGGGCAGGCACACGTAAGCTACATTTTGACCTACCTCACAATGTAATTGTGTACGAGATGCTTCGAACCAATATAGGCTGCCAACCCAAGCATCTCTGTCCGACACTGGACCTGAGGGGCAGTTTCTTGGCAACAACAAGGAAACTTCCTATCTTAGGTGGAGGATTTGCACCCAAAAGCCAATTCAATGCCCTACAAAAAAATAACCCCTGCTCTCATGCAAGAGCTTACCCGAATCGTCGGGAGTGAGTTTATCTTTGCCGATGAGGAATCTCGCTCGCTGCATTCGAAGGATGAGACAGAAGACTTCTCCTTTCAACCGGATGTTGTGCTCAAGCCTTCGAATGCTGGACAAGTTTCGTCAATCCTAAAGCTGGCAAACCAACATCTGATACCAGTAACCCCTCGAGGGGGTGGCACCGGACTCTCCGGTGGTGCGTTACCGCTGTACGGAGGCATTTGTCTCTCGATGGAAAAGTTCAATCGCATCATCGAGATCGATGAAAAGAACTACCAGGCGGTGGTACAACCGGGTGTGATTACGCAAAGATTTCAGGAAGAACTGGAAAGCCGTGGGCTCTTCTATCCCCCCGATCCGGCATCACGCGGAAGCTGCCATCTTGGAGGTAATCTTGCAGAGTGTGCAGGAGGACCGCGCGCAGTGAAGTATGGTGTTACAAAGGATTACGTCCTTGGCATCGAGGCGGTCTTACCTACAGGTGAAATCATTAACACCGGCGGACAGGTTCTCAAAAATGTTTCCGGCTATAATCTCACGCAATTGATCATTGGCAGTGAAGGAACGCTTGCCGTCATCACGAAAATCAATTTCAAACTGATCCCTCTTCCGAAGATACGGAAGGTCATTCTTGTCGCGTTTGATTCTCTTGAAGAAGCAGCCAGGACAGTCACCGACATTTTTCGCCAGGGTATCACACCTTCAGCATTGGAGTTTATGGAGAGATCAGCAGTAAAAGCAGCAGAAGAGCAATTGGGTAAGAAATTTCCAAACGGCGAGGCAGAGGCACAACTGCTCATTGAGGTAGACGGGAACTACGAAGAGGCTTTGAACAAAGACATCGAGGTGATTGCAAGCGTCGTTGAGGAACATCATGCGTTGGATGTGTTGCTGGCTGAAGACAAACAGAAGATTGCAGACGTCTGGGCGCTTCGTCGAAGTATGGGTGAAGCTGTAAAATCTGTTTCAACGTACAAGGAAGAAGACACTGTGGTTCCAAGAGCACAGTTGCCGCAACTCGTGAAAGGTGTGAAGGAGATTTGCGGCAAGTACGGAATAACATCGATTTGTTATGGCCACGCGGGAGACGGCAATGTGCATGTCAATATTTTGAAAGACAAGCTTGATAACGTAACGTGGGAAAAATACCTCGACACTGCAATACGAGAAATCTTTCAGCTCACTGTTTCGCTCGGCGGAACAATTTCCGGTGAACATGGCATCGGCTATTCTCAGAAAGCCTACCTGCCTCTGGCGCTCTCCCCCATCGAACTGAAGTTAATGAAGGACATCAAGCGTACATTCGACCCAAACAACATTTTGAACCCTGGAAAAATTTTCGTCGATTGATGAATATGCCATCTAATTCGCAGCGGCGCGAAGCGTAAACCGGGGAATGATGACATCGAACGTTTCCTCATTCTCGCGCTTCAACAAGTAGGTGCCTTCCATATATCCCTCAAGCGTCTCAAGCACGCAGAAACTGCTGTATTCGTGCATCCGTCCTGGAAGAATCACGGGTTGCTTTCCAACAACACCTTCTCCTTCAACCTCCTTAATGTCACCGCGCGAATCCGTAATGATCCAATGACGACGTAAAAGCTGTACTTGCTCATCGCCGTCGTTCTTGATGCGTATGAAATATGCGAAGACGAACTTCTTTGCTATGCTATCGGACTGGCCGTCGAGGTATAGTGGCGTCGCAGTGATGGTAATTGATTCTGTCGTTGCTGTGTAGGATTGCATTAGTTATTATTCGGCTACCGTAAAATACACCATCGTCACTTCAAATATATCATCTTCTTCGAAGCAAGATACACTCCAGCAGACGGTTCATTCGATG
>JBGPGQ010000206.1:0-5910 GCA_041483995.1 Bacteroidota bacterium | reverse complement strand
TTCAAAATCATCGCGCTCAAGCATTCGCGCGACAGTGTACTTGCTTGCAAGTGCGATGATATCGGCAAAGTTTAACTTACCAAGCCACTCGGAATTGTACAGCATCTTGATTTTTTTTGTCGAGAGTATTTTCGTAGCTTGCTCAAAGTAGGTTTGTCCGTTCTTCCGTGTTTCTTCCAACGTAAGTGGCGGTCGTGTTTTGCTTCGACCGGAAGGGTCCCCGATCATCCCGGTAAAATCTCCGATAATAAGTATTGCCTGATGGCCAAGATCCTGGAACTGTCTCAGCTTACGCAAAACGACGGAATGCCCAAGATGAAGGTCGGGTCTGCTTGGGTCGCAGCCAAGTTTGACATTGAGGGGGTTCTGTGTGGCAATGGACTTTTCAATCTTTTTGACCAGATCGTTTTCCGGGATGATCTCCGCAACGCCTCGCTTGATGACATCCATCTGCTCATTGAGTGGTGGGAACAATGCTAACCTTTATCGTGCATATCGTTGCCTGATTGATCTCTCCACGTCACGTTTGGCAATATCGTGGCGCTTATCGTATGACTTCTTTCCCTGTCCAAGGCCGATCAGTACCTTTGCGATATTGTTCTTAAAGTACACTTTGAGTGGGATGAGCGTCAATCCCTTTTGCTCGAGTTTGGTGAAAATCTTTCTGATCTCTTTCTTGTGCAGTAACAGTTTGCGGTCTCTGATGGGGTCAACGTTTGCGTAACTACCTTGTTCGTATGGGCTGATGTGCATTCCGAACAACCATACTTCGCCTGATTTCAGCTTTGCATAGCCGTCCGAGAGATTTGCATTACCTTGTCTCAGCGATTTTACTTCAGGCCCTTTGAGGACGATCCCCGCTTCAAAGGTTTCGAGTACGGTGTAATCATGCCGGGCTTTGCGGTTTGTGGTGACAACTTTCTCCCCGCTCTCCTCCTGATCTGCCATCTCGCTAAATTTTTGTGCATAGTATACCTAAATCGCGAAGGAAAATCAATCTGATTCTATGGTGAATGAGCAGCATTGACTGCTCGTGACCTCGTTGACTTTCAAATCGTGTTTCTGTATATTTTTGCATGTTTAGACCTTCGCAGTGAACTTTTCCTGTCTGTAAAGGGCAAACGCTTCCCAAAATATTCGATGCTTGGGGACAAACTCTGATTGGGTCAAAGGCAACGTGAACGATATTAGGTGATATTCAAGAGGGAAAGAGTACTTCCCTTTTTTATTGTTAAGAGGATTACATGGCAGATAAGACATTCGATCTGGTTGTGGTTGGTGGCGGTCCTGGCGGTTATACAGCAGCCATTAGGGCTGCGCAATTGGGAATGCGAACTGGAATTGTCGAAAATGACAAGCTTGGTGGGATTTGCCTCAACTGGGGGTGTATCCCAACCAAAGCGCTACTCAAGAACGCCGAAATCCTGCAAACCTTCAAGAAGGCAGAAGAATGGGGCATCACGTACGATAACCTGAAGTTTGACTTCAGTAAGATCATAAAGCGAAGCCGGGGGGTTGCTGACAAGATCTCCAAAGGCGTCGAGTACCTGATGAAGAAGAACAAAATTGATTACATGCCTGGATACGGCGTTCTGCTTGGTAAGGGTGGGATTGAAATCAAGGGGGCAGGGGGAAAGTCGACCGAACGGGTGAACGCTCAACACATTGTTCTTGCAACGGGCGCCCGGGCGCGCTCGATCCCCGGCGTTGCAATTGACCGAAAACGAATCATTACAAGTACAGAGGCAATGAACCTGCCTGAACAACCCAAGTCGATTGTAATTATAGGTGCCGGGGCGATCGGAATTGAATTTGCATATTTTTACAATGCCATTGGAACAAAGGTCACGGTTGTTGAGATGATGCCCGGCATTCTGCCTGTTGAAGATGCTGAGTTGACCAAGCTTATGGAATCCAGCTTCAAGAAACAGGGGATTGAAATCCTCACCAGGGCAAAAGTGGAAAGTATCAAACCCGGAGCAAATGATGTTACGGTGCTTGTGTCAACTGAAATTGGGAAAAAAGAGATTAGGGGTGATGTCGCCCTGATGGCGGTTGGTGTTCAGGGCAATGTTGAAAATTTTGGACTGGAACATGTTGGCGTTACTATCGAGCGCTCGCACATCAAGGTGGATAAGGATTACAAAACAAATGTGCCGGGTGTGTACGCAATCGGCGATGTTATCGGGCCGCCGTGGCTTGCTCACGTCGCTTCGGCGGAAGGGATTCACTGTATTGAAGCAATTGCCGGGAAGAATCCGACACCGCTCGACTATTCAGCAATTCCGGGTTGCACATATTGCCAGCCTCAGATCGCAAGTGTTGGTTTGACCGAGGAGAAGGCGAAGGCCGAAGGTTATGAACTGAAGATCGGACGATTTCCGTTCCGTCCTCTCGGCAAAGCTGTTGCAATCGGTGAAACCGAGGGAATGGTGAAGTTGATTTTCGATGCAAAGTATGGCGAGCTCCTTGGTGCTCACATCATGGGCTCCGAAGCGACCGAAATGATCGCGGAACTTGCTGTAGCGAAGAGACTAGAGGCCACCGGAAAGGACCTCTTCCATACCGTGCATGCACATCCGACACTCAGCGAGGCCGTGATGGAAGCCGCTGCCGCGGCCTACGGAGAGGCGATCAACATTTGATCCGGCATTCCATACATATAATCGATCTTGGTCATACCGAGTACAAAGCCTGCTGGGAATTACAGCAACAACTGTTTGAGCAGCGCGCAAAGAAACTCATACCGGACACTCTGTTGCTCACTGAGCACGACAATGTTTATACAATCGGCAAGTCAGGTAATGATAACCATCTGCTTGCGACTAATGCGGAGTTAGCAGAAAAGGGAATTGCAATACACCACAATGACCGTGGTGGGGATATCACCTATCATGGTCCGGGACAACTTGTTGGCTATCCAATTTTGGACCTCAGCAATTACTATCATGACCTTCACCGGTATCTTCGCGATATCGAGGAGGTCATCATCCGCACGTTGGCAACCTTTGGCGTCACGGGATCAAGAGTCCCGGAATACACCGGCGTCTGGGTTGGCAATGACAAGATTTGTGCGATTGGCGTCAAGACAAGTCGATGGATTACGATGCACGGCTTTGCCTTTAACATCAATACAGACCTTGCGTACTATAATCGAATAATCCCGTGCGGAATTTTTGAACGTGGCGTCACGTCTCTCCAGCAAGTACTCGGACAGACCGTTGACCTTAAAGAAGTGTCAACTCGACTGGTCAAATGTTTTGGCCAGGTCTTTGGGGTGGAAATCAATAATCAACCGGACGAACATGTGAGTCTCATAACACCAAAGGAGGCGGCGTAGTGTCTCCTACAAAGGCATTCAAGACAGAGTTCACTCCCAAGGGATCGACACCTTCCGCGCAGTCCTCAAACGGAGCCGTTTCGAAACTCGCCCAGGAACAGATTATCAATACGTACAAGAACTGCGTCGCAGCGCGTCTCATCGACAACAAGATACTTGTTCTGTTGAAGCAGGGGAAATGCTTTTTCCACATTGGTGGATCGGGACATGAAGTGGCGCAAACGGCAACTGCTCTGGCGATGAAACCGGGTCATGATTGGGCGTATCCGTACTATCGTGATCTCGCGTTCTCGCTTCAGTTTGGATATACAATTGAAGACATAATGCTTGAGGCTTTGCATCGGAAGGGTGGAGCGAGCAGCAACGGATTTGCAATGCCATTCCATTACGGTCACAAGAAATGGAGAATCGTTTCTCAATCCAGTCCCACCGGCACACAGTACATCGAGGCAGTAGGTACTGCAATGGGTGCGATGAAGGCCGGCACAGATGAAGTTGTCTATGTCTCCTCCGGTGAGGGGGCAACGAGTGAAGGAGAGTTTCATGAAGCTGTGAACTGGGCAGCGCGTGGGCGTTATCCTGTTATCTTCCTTATCCAAAATAACAAGTATGCGATCTCTGTTCCCGTGAGTGACCAGGTCGCCGGCGAGTCTGTGTACGGTATGGTAAGCGGGTACAAGGGACTCAACAGATATCGTGTGGACGGATGTGACTTCAAAGCGATGTACGAAGTTGCAGCAGACGCCGTTTCGAAAGCGAGAAAGGGTGAAGGACCAAGCGTCATTGAAGCCGATACAGTCCGGCTGCTGCCTCACTCGTCATCCGACGATCAGAGAAAATATCGCGACCAGAAGGACCTTGAAGAAGATCTCAAAAAAGATCCCATCCCTAAATTCGAACTATTCCTGACATCTCAGGGTATTCTCAAGTCTGCAGACTTTCCACGTATCAAGCAAGAACTCCAGGCGCGCATTGACCTCGCCGCCGAAGAGGCCGAGAAGCGACCAATGCCGGATGTGGCGGATCTTGAGAAGTATGTCTACTCTCCAAGGATTGTCGTTCCCGCTTCGGGTTTCGTTGAAATCGAGCACAAAGGTCCGAACGTTGTCATGGTTGACGCGATCAACCACGCTCTTGCCGAAGAGATGGAACATAATCCGCAGATGGTTATTTATGGTGAAGATGTTGCCGGAAACAAGGGAGGCGTATTCACTGCGACGAAAGGACTGACTACGAAGTTCGGTCATGGGCGTGTATTCAATTCGCCGCTTGCGGAGGCGAGTATCGTCGGGACGGCATTTGGACTTGCGGTGCGAGGCGATTGCAAGCCGAATGTCGAGATCCAGTTCGGTGATTACATCTGGCCGGCGTTTATGCAGTTGCGCGATGAAGTGGCGATGCTTCGCTTCCGATCATACAATGATTGGTCATGCCCGATGGTGATCCGTGTTGCCGTTGGCGGCTATATCCATGGCGGCTTGTACCACAGTCAGTCCATCGATGGGATCTTCACACACATTCCGGGTATCAGGGTTGTGTATCCTTCGAACGCAGCCGATGCGAAAGGACTTCTGAAGACTGCATGCCGCGAAGAGGATCCGGTTCTGTTCTGTGAGCACAAAGGACTCTATCGTCAGGGATTTGCGTCCGCTCCTGAACCCGATTCCAATTACTTGCTTCCCTTTGGCGTGGCGAAAGTCAAGAAAGCGGGCGAAGACATCACGGTCATTACCTGGGGCATGCTCGTTCAGCGTTCACTTGATGCCGCTAGCAAGATCGAACAGAAACACGGCATCAGTGTGGAAGTGATTGACCTTCGCACTCTGAATCCGTTGGACAAGGAGACAATTTTCCGGTCGGTAAGGAAAACGGGGAAGGTCGTCATCGTTCATGAAGATACGCTAACGGGAGGATTTGGTGCCGAGATTGCCGCGCTCATCGCGGCCGAAGCCTTTGAGCGACTCGACGCACCGGTTCAACGCGTCGCGGCAAAAGATACCCCAGTCCCGTACGGTCCTGAACTTGAAAACGCAATGTTACCTCAAGAGTCCGATATTGTAAAAGCGTTGGAACGACTCGCAAAGTACTAATCAATGCTAAATAGTGGGCAAAATACTGCAGAACACCTGAAACCATCAAAGCCTTCATCTGCCGTTCTTTCCAACCAGGATCGACTGGAGTTGTACTACTTCATGCGTCTTGCACGCGAGTGCGATAATGCAATTCTCCGATTGTACAAACAGGGTAAGATAGTGGGCGGAGCGTACACCGGCTATGGCAATGAAGCCACGGCAGTCGGAAGCGCGTATGCGCTTGAAGACCACGACTATATTTTTCCGATGCACAGAGATCTCGGCGCTCACCTCGTGAAGGGGCAATCGGTGCGGAATATTTTTCTTCAGCAACTCGGGCGGGAAAACAGTCTCACACGGGGTCGTGACGGCACGGGACACTACGCCGATCCATCACTCAAAATTTATGGAAATGTGAGCCATCTTGCTGCAATGATTCCCGTTGCGGTTGGCGTTGCGCTTGCTGCACGGATGCGCAAGGAGAATGCCGTTGTCATG
>JBGPGQ010000205.1:0-5955 GCA_041483995.1 Bacteroidota bacterium | reverse complement strand
TATACGAAGAGCATCAGTCAGGCAGCACTATCATTTTTGCTCAATGACAACATCCTTCCGTATGACGGGGAAGACTTCGAGAAAGTTCTCGTCAATATTTTTCTTGCCCTCAACTATGCGGCCAAGGATCTTCCGGATGAAGCGCTCGTGGAAGCGCGCAAGGTCGATCTCAAATTGCGCGAGTATGCGAAACAGTACGAAGGGAAGAACAAGTACCAGGAAGATGCGTTCATCCGCTACATAGCAGGCGCGCTCTACGAATCCGGCGGCGAAGTGAACGACGCGTTCATTTCATACCGACAAGCGTACGAGACATATCAAACGTACCAGAAGGAATACGCCACTCCTGCGCCGCGGTTTTTACTTGACGACCTTGTCCGTACGGCGACGCTTCTGTCGTTCAACGAGGAGGCAGCGCAGTATGTTGCACTTGGCGGAAAGACCTTCGATCGAAAAAACAAATCCGAGGGCAGTGTTCTTGTTGTTATGTATACCGGACAGGGGCCGATCAAGGAGGAAGTGCGGCCCACCGTTTCGGTTCCCGATACGTCGGGGGTTCTGCATACATTTCAAGTTGCGTTGCCCACCTTTGTATCACGATACAAAGGATCGAGATTGTATGATGTCGGGGGTGTTGGGAAATCAGGCGATTCTCTGCGCGCCAAAAGCGAACGATGCGAGGATATCACTGCCATTGCGCGAAAAACTCTCGATGATCGTCTCGCACTGATTTATCTCAAAAGCGGAGGAAGGGCATTGCTCAAGTTTCTTGCTGCAGAAAAGGCGAAGTCGGAGTTGGACAAGGACGGTGATAAAAAAGTAAGGAATATATTCGGCAGCATTGCCATTGATTTGTTTGTTGGTGCGACTGAGCGAGCAGACATCAGGACGTGGCGCACCCTTCCTTCAGAGATTCAACTTGCACGGCTCAACTTACCCGCAGGCGACTATACACTAAATGTTTCGTCCACAGACGGTATGTACGTTTTGTCCGATGTAAAGGTCAATGTCCGCCAAGGGAAAACATCGTTTGTGGTAATCGATGATGTCCGTTAGAGAGGCTGATCGACCAGCGAATGTTCTCGGATTTCGGTATATTCTCGTAGGCTTTTCTTTCATCTACATTCTCTGCAGTTCGAATGGAATCAACCGTATCCCTTGATGAGATATACAGGGTGATCTTTAACGATCACCCTGATCCGTATCAAGTGTTAGGCCCGCATATCATTCAAAAAGATCTCCTTGCAATACGCTCCTTTCTTCCGTCCGCAACAAAAGCATCGGTGATTCTGCAAGGCAAGAAGAAAGAATATCCGATGAACCGGATTCACGAAGGGGGATTTTTCGAAGTGCTGATCCCGCAGCAATCAAACGTAGTGCCGTACAAACTCAAAGTAACATTTGAATCGGGGAATACAGAGGTGTTCCACGACTCGTATTCCTTCATGCCGACGCTTACGGATTTTGATATCTACCTGTTTAATGCCGGAGACCACCACAGGATATATGACAAGCTCGGTGCACACAAAGCAGAGGTTCAAGGGGTTGGCGGAGTTCAATTCGCAGTCTGGGCGCCCTGTGCGCGCAGTGTGAGTGTAATAGGGAATTTCAATAGTTGGGATCGACGTTACCACGCGATGAGAATGTTGGGGTCCTCAGGTGTGTGGGAAATATTCATTCCCGGTCTCGCGGAAGGTGAATTGTACAAATTCGAAGTCAAGACATCTCAGGGTCACATTCTTGATAAAGCTGATCCGTACGGTTTTGAAATGGAACTCAGGCCACAGACAGCATCAAAGGTGAACTTCCTTTCTTCATTTGAGTGGAGCGATGACACCTGGATGGAAGATCGAAAGACCTCTGATCATTTTGCGAGGCCTATGGCGGTCTATGAAGTCCATCTTGGTTCGTGGCAGCGTGGTAAAGACAATCGCTGGCTTACGTACCATGAGGTGGCGGATCGCTTGGTCGAATATGTAAAGAAAACAGGCTACACGCATATCGAACTGCTTCCGATCATGGAATATCCATATGACGGTTCCTGGGGATACCAGGTCACAGGATATTTTGCAGCAACAAGCCGCTTCGGCTCGCCGGACGATTTCATGTACTTCGTAGATCATTGTCACCGAAATGGCATTGGAGTTTTCTTGGATTGGGTGCCTGCGCATTTTCCCAAGGATATGTTCGCTCTCGCACAATTCGACGGTACACACCTGTACGAACACGCGGACCCAAGGAAGGGTGAACACCAGGACTGGGGGACGTTTATTTTTAATTTTGGAAGGCATGAAGTAAAAAACTTTCTCATCAGCAACGCGCTATTCTGGTTGGAGAAGTACCACATTGATGGATTGCGCATCGATGCTGTCGCGTCGATGCTCTACCTGGATTATTCACGCAAAGAAGGCGAGTGGATCCCAAATCAATTTGGTGGCAGAGAAAATCTTGAAGCGGTGGATTTTCTGAAGCAACTGAATACGATCGCGCATAAGTATTATCCCGGTGTTCTCACAATTGCCGAGGAATCGACCTCATGGCCCGGAGTCACTGCGAGCGTTGAAGATGGTGGACTTGGATTCGATCTCAAGTGGAATATGGGCTGGATGCATGACATGCTCGAATATTTTTCCAAAGACCCTATTTACCGTGCACATCACCACCGCAACCTCACTTTCGCGCTTCTCTATGCATTCAGCGAACGATTTCTGCTCCCACTCTCACATGATGAAGTCGTCCACGGTAAGGGATCATTGTTGAACAAAATGCCGGGCGATATCTGGCAGAAATTTGCAAATCTTCGCCTGCTGCTTTCGCTGATGTCCGGTTTTCCCGGCAAAAAGCTCATGTTCATGGGGGGTGAGTTCGGGCAATGGGATGAATGGAATCATGAAAAAAGTCTCGATTGGAATCTTTTGGAATTTGGTACCCATCGGGGTATAGCGCGCCTCGTGGAGGACTTACATCGTTTGTACGTTAATGAACCATCACTTCATGAAATTGATTTTCATTACAGCGGCTTTGATTGGGTTGATTTTCAGGACAGCGCCAACAGCATTATTTCATTTGAACGTAAGGCAAAGAATGATCACGATGCGGTTGTTGTTGTGTGCAACTTTACGCCTGTGCCAAGAGCAGGGTATCGCATCGGGGTTCGTGAGGCTGGCACATACAAGGAATTGATCAACAGTGATTCCTCAAACTATGGCGGGAGCAATATGGGTAACTATGGGACAATCGCTTCCGATCCGCAACCAGAACATAACCGTGACCATTCAATAGTATTGACGTTGCCCCCCTTGGCAGCGTTGTTCCTTAAAAAAGTATAGGCTGTTTGAACGCAAGCACTATGAGAATCATACTAACCGGTGGCACCGGTTTCATCGGCAGGGCGCTGTTGCGTCGGTTTGTTACTGATAACCATTCTGTCGTGTTACTTACAAGGAATGCAACTGGTGCGCAACGCCTTGGTAGTAAATCTGTGAGAATTGTCGAGTGGGATGGCAAGGGTTCCGGTGATTTGACTGCGCTTGTTGATGGGGCAGACGCGGTGATAAACCTTGCCGGTGAGCCCATTGCTGCAAAGAGGTGGACTCCAAGACAGAAAAAAAAGATTCTTGCAAGTCGTTTGAATGCAACGAAGGCAATCGTTGCTGCTATTGCGAAGGCAGAGAGAAAACCCTCTGTTCTTGTGAATGGCTCGGCAGTTGGTTACTACGGAGCGGTTGAAGAGGGGGAGATCACTGAATCGAGATCACAGGGAACCGGTTTTCTTGCCGACACCTGCAGCCAATGGGAATCGGAAGCCCGCTCCGCAGAAACGTATGGCATCCGGGTGGTGCTCTTGCGAACAGGTATTGTCCTTGGTGAGGATGGCGGTGCCCTTGCAAAAATGTTGTTGCCATTCAAGTTGTTTGTGGGCGGCCCTATTGGCACTGGTCGCCAATGGTTTCCATGGATACACCGGGACGATGTTGTTTCAATTATCTTGTTTACAATTGATCATCGAGAATTGTCGGGACCTGTGAACCTCGCCGCTCCTGAATCAGTAACCATGAAACAGTTTTGTTCAGCGCTTGGAACCGCAATGCACCGTCCTTCCTGGGCACCAGTGCCTGCCTTTGTCTTGAAGTTCGCTCTTGGTGAGATGTCTGATATGTTGTTGACCGGCCAGAATGTTGTGCCTTCGAAATTGCAGCACCTAGGCTATGCATTTCATTTTCCAAAACTTGCCAGAGCTCTTGGCACTGTTGTTTGATGAGCATATTTCTCGGATTGTATGATTCAGTCTATTGGATCGAAAAATCTTTGTTTTACGCGGTTCAATGACTATCTTTGTGAAACGTCAAACATGCAGTGAATTCCTCGTCAACGCGCAAAAACTTAGGAAAGTAGGTAATAGTTGAAATGCAGTCTCGCATTCACAGTGGATTATTGAAACCTTCTACAAATCCTCGTTCCATTATTCTGATTTCTCTACTTGTGTTCCGGTTTGCGTTTGCCGGCAATTCGGGCATTGATAAGAACTCGACTAACAAAGTATCGTCGACGTCTCGTGAGGCGACACAACGGTCAGTAACGCCGTTGGTCTTTGTTTCCCGCAACCCGGTGAAGAATGTCGCGCAATCTGATCCAGGCGCGATTCCTGGTATTGGACCGCAATACCGGACTGCGAAGGTGGGTGGAAAGCTGATTGTGAGGAGACGTGATGGCACACTCCGGACGATTGTTGATAACACCCGATTGTTTGATGTCTCCGACCCGAGCGTATCATGGGATGGTGCAACAATCATATTTGCCGGTGTTCAACATCCCGACAGTAGCTGGAGAATTTACCGGGTGAATGCAGATGGGAGTGGGTTCACACAGCTTACATTCTCAAACAGATCGTTGGACCTTTCACAATTTGGCGCGGCCGCTGAACGTTTTGAAAACTATGACGATTTTGATCCTTGCTATCTTCCGGATGGGAGAATTGTTTTTGCAAGTACGCGTCATCCTTCCGTTGCCAGCATAGATCACGTGCTCACGAGTAATCTGTTTGTTCGGAACGATGATGGAACGCTTCATCGCATCACTACGGAGCGGAATGGGGCCGAGGAGCCTGCAGTTGACCCACGTACTGGAAGGGTTGTGTATGCTCGTTGGTTTGTAAATCTTGATCGCCCCAGTAACGTCACGAGACATGGTATCGCTCGCGCTGAATACCAGTGCCTCACCCAGGACATCGCAAATGTTTGGCAAGCAATTACCATCAAACCCGATGGCGAAGGGTTAAAGATGTATGCTGGATTTCCAAGATCAAGATTCGGTATGCAGACATATAAGCCCGTCGTGCTTCACGATGGGAGAATGATAAGTACCTTTACACCACATACTTCCATGAC
This sequence comes from Bacteroidota bacterium, assembly GCA_041483995.1. GTDB lineage: Bacteria > Bacteroidota > Ignavibacteria > UBA10030 > UBA6906 > JBGPGQ01. Next base: position 568 of record JBGPGQ010000205.1, on the reverse strand, counting down.
ACCGACAATTGCAGGGACAGGACTTCGATGGTTTAAAGAAGGGGCAAATTTTGAACATTACATCATCGGTGTTCACTCGGATGAATTGCATCCCACCGACTCGCTTGTCGCGCCTCCTTTTGCAACCGATCCGGTGGAATACTCAAATGAGAGGATTCTTTTTTCCTACTCCCGGGACGGAAAGGACTATGGTCTATACACGTGCAATCTGAACGGATCTCAGTTGCGCAAAGTGATTGATTTGCTCGGGACGCTCGAACTCGATGCTCAACTACTGACTGCACGTAAGCGTCCTCCGATCCTCGAAGATGGTTTTCCTCCCCCGGCATTCGATCTTCCACCCACCGAGGATCCGGAAACAATCGCGCGGAATGATGTCTTCCGGTTCGATTGCCTTAACATCTTTATTAATGGAGCGGTCGACGAACCGATGGCTGATGCACCTCGTATTACAAGGAATGCAAAGATCCGCTTCTTCACAAATTTCCAGAGACAGAATCCTCGTGACCCTGATCCTTCAATCTTTCTTAGAGATGCTGACGTGTTCCCGGCCGGAGGTGTCCACCAG
>JBGPGQ010000204.1:0-5956 GCA_041483995.1 Bacteroidota bacterium | reverse complement strand
TTCATACCCGGCCTGCTTCATGAAAAGATAGTTCGCGAATGCAATATGCAAATAGACTTCGCTGATCGATCGCACTCCCTCTCCCGGCCGCCACGAAAATTTCTCCTGGGGAATGGCCTGCTCCAGGTCCATGATTTCCTTTTGCACTTGATCGACTTGTTGAAGGAAGTCTCCCCGAAATCCCGTCGGTGGTGCAGTTCCCTCTTTTCCTTCAGCCCCCCGAGAGACAGAACAGAACAGCAGCATCGAAATGCTGAACAGAATTGCTCGTGCAATCATGAGAAATACTCCTTTGAATAGTGAGGTTATTGGGTTGTGCAAACGCTAGAATCTATACACGCGAGATTAATCAATATTTATGTAAAACTCAATCGAATACTTAAGATCTCCGGCCTGTTTCCGGTACGCACCGGAGGGCCCCATGTTCCAACACCCGAAGAAACATAGATATGTGTGCCACCTTTCTTTTTATATCCCCAGCTCACCTCAAATATTCGTTTCGTAATAAAATTAAACGGCCACAGCTGGCCATGATGAGTATGTCCTGAAAGCTGAAGGTCAACGCCATTCTTTTCCGACTCTTCCAGATGAAACGGCTGGTGGTCCATGGCGAGAACCGGGAGACTCATATCAACATCAACGAGCAGTGTCTCCAGAGATTTTCTTCCTCTCAGGCTGCGGTCCTCCCTTCCCACAACATAAAAACTATCGTTGATTTTCAGAACGCCGTCACGCAGCATGACAATTCCATGTTCCACAAGGTAGCTGCACGCTTCTTCAACTCCGCCGATGTATTCGTGGTTGCCGGTGACTGCAACAACGCCAAACCGTGACTGAATCTTCCGCAATGTTTCGCCAAGGTTTTGTTTGATAACCGGCCCGATATCTTCATCCACCACGTCTCCCGGAAGGAGAACAAGATCGGGATTCAACGAATTGATCGTGGCAACAATTTTCTCCAGCCTTGCTTTACAAATGATCGTGCCAAGATGAATATCCGATGCGGCAACAACATGTATTCCAGCCATCTGCCGACCACTCTTCCGAATGTTCAGATCGAGGCTCTTGATGCGCGGGGTGCGGGCGTTGATGTATCCGGCAGTGACAATGCACAGGGTTGCAATGCATACCGTCAATGCTGTGACCTCGCGTGTCCGCTCAACATCTGCGTCAATAAAAGATGGATACAAAGGAAAAAAATGGTTTATGAATCCAACAACATCGATGGCAAACACCATCAACAACAAGTACACCATTGCTGCAAGCCAAAAAGACCCAATCCACACAAGCAGACTGCTGAGCCAGGAAAGAGAAACGCGTTCAAGAAATCTGCCTGCAATAAAAGCAAGTGCAAGAAACCAAAAAGCCACTACGTACCATGTGCGGACAGGCGAGGGCTCTGGGATTGCTTCAAGGCCACGGATGAAAATGTAGGAATTGATGAGACCGTAGAGGGTAAGCACCACCGAGAAGAAAATAGCAATGTCACGTTTGCGCATGGAGTGTTATTCTTTTATCAGGGCTTTCAGGAAGTTCATATTTTCCACATCTTCATGCATATCATCACTCTTTTCTGTTTCCAGGATTTTCGGGATACGCGAGAATCGGTCGTCATTCATGAGAAACTGAAAAGCCGCGGCGCCTATCAACCCTTTGCCGATATGCTCGTGTCGATCCACGCGCGATGCAAATTCTTTTTTTGAATCGTTGACATGAAAGGCAACTAATCGTTCAAGTCCAACAATTTCATCGAACCGTTTAATCGTATCATGCCAACCCTCTTCTGTGCGAATGTCGTAGCCGGCAGCGAAAACATGGCAGGTATCCATACAGACAGCGACGCGTGTCTTATCATCCACCAGATCAATGATATCCCGAAGATGCTCAAATCGGTAACCGAGCGCAGTCCCCTGGCCTGCAGTTGTTTCAAGTGTACTCAGGACACGAAACCCGCGTGTCTTTTCATGCGCTGCGTTGAGTGATTCGGCAATGCCCCGTATGCCATCCCGCTCTCCAGCCCCGACGTGCGAACCCGGATGGACTATAAGCGCATGGATTCCAAACGCTTCAGCGCGTTGGAGCTCATCAATGAACGCGGCGCGAGAGCTTTTCAGTGTTGCAGGATTCGTTGCGCATAAATTGATTAGGTACGCGGCATGGGCAACCACGGGAGCAATCCTTGCTTTCGCCTCCGCGGTTTTGTAGTTTTGGATGTCTTCGTCGGTGGACGGCGGGCTTTTCCACTGGCTGGCATTCTTGGTAAACACCTGCATGGTTGTACAACCGATGCGCGTGGCTCGCTCAAACGCAGTGTGCACGCCGCCGCTGATGGACATATGTGAACCGAGGAGCAATTTCATGCATCAAGATACGAAATGAATTTTTAATTGAATACTTCAAAACTTGTTGTCGGAATAATGTCGGGTACCTCCCTGGACGGAATCGATGCCGTGCTCCTTAGACTACGCGGCAGCGGCACATCGACAACATTCCGACAGATCGCATTTGTCAATAAACCGTTCCCGCAAAAACTCAAACAGTTGCTTCTGAAGAATTCTGTCCCTGCAACCAGCCGGGTTGATGATATCGCCCGGCTGAATGTGCTGCTGGCTGAGCTGTATGCTGACGCCGTGCGATCGCTTGCAAAACGAGCCGCCGTGAGGCTCTCACAGATCGCTCTTATCGGTTCGCACGGGCAAACACTGCACCATTTGCCGCAGCCCATGAAAATGTTTGGCAAAACGATTCGCGCGACGCTGCAAATTGGAGATCCGTCTGTGCTTGCCACTCTCACGGGAATACCGACTGTCGGAGATTTCCGCCTGGCGGACATGGTCGTGGGCGGGCAGGGTGCGCCTCTTGTTCCGTATTTTGACTGGCTGGTGTTCCGTTCAAAAACAAAAAACAGGATACTCCTTAACATCGGCGGCATTGCGAACATGACCATTCTCCCAAAGAATTGCTCGGTGGATGGTATTCGTGCTTTTGACACCGGGCCGGGAAACATGGTAGTCGATTCGCTGATGAGCCATTTTTACGGAAAACAATTCGACAGGGATGGTGGTATTGCAACGAAAGGCATGGTTGTGCTTGAGCTCTTCCGCTCGCTGAGCAAGCATTCGTACCTGAAGAAACAGCCGCCAAAGTCGACCGGCAGAGAGGAATTCGGAGAAAAATTTATTCATAAGGTTTTGAAACATGCCGAAGGCTACGACAAACATGACGTGATTGCGACCGTATCCCGGCTGACACCGTTCGCAGTCTACGAGGGCTATCGAATGTTTGTTGAGCGACGGATGAATGTTGATGAAGTGATCGTGAGTGGCGGTGGCGCGAAGAACCGTTTCTTCATGGATGAGCTTCGGCGGTACTTCAAGAGCAGCAAGGTAGGAGCAATTGATGAGTTCGGCATTCAATCCGATGCAAAGGAAGCAATCTGTTTCGCAGTTCTTGCCAATGAAACGATGGCCGGCAATCCTGCCAACATTCCTGCTGTAACGGGGGCGAAGAAGAGAGTTGTGCTTGGAAAAATCTGTCGCCCTTAGATGGCAATCCGTCCTTCTTCAATGTATGACTAACTCCTTCACAATATTTTCCGCACCCGAGAACTTATCCAACACAAACAAAATATACCGCGCATCCACGCTGATTGTACGGTTGTATTCATCCTGGAATACGTAATCTCCCACAACACCCTCCCAGTTTCCGTCAAACGCGCAACCGATGATCTCGCCTTTACCATTGATTACGGAGCTGCCTGAGTTTCCACCGGTAATATCAAGATCGCTGATGAATGCAATCGGTATGTCGTTCACTTTGGGGTCAGCGTAGCGTCCGAAGTCTTTCTTCTTCCACAATTCCTTGAGCCGCGCGGGAACAAAAAACGGATCTTCTCCGGTTTCTTTCTCAAGAACGCCCGCGAGCGTCGTTTCAAGACTGAGATTGACCGCGTCACGGGGGTGAAGGGGCTTAATCTCACCATAGGTAACCCGGAGCGTCCGGTTCGCGTCTGGATAGATGAGATCGTTGTGCTTCCAGCCAAGCCATGCCTCGAGGAATTTTCTCCGAAGTTGTCCGACCAGTGAATTGAATTTGGCCGATTTCACCTGCAGCACAGCCTGTTCTGCGTTGAGCTTTGCTGCAAATTTCATAAACTCATCTTTCTTGATGGCGCCCGCGTCCTTCATGAGCAGTTTCTCACAGCTGGCTGGAGTAGCCAGTTTCGTATCCTCATAGAGATCATCAACGAATTCCCGGACACGCCTTTCTCGGTCTTCGCCTGTTGTGTTTCCAATAATCTCACGGAAGGTGGTGCTCTGCTGGTCAACAGGAAAGTCCGACGACTTCAGCATCAACGCCATGAGTGTCTCCTTTTCCACGCGCAGGTCACAGTCCTTGAATGTTGAAGCGATTGCTGCACGAACCGGTCCACGCTCCTTCTCCGTCGGGTCCAACATGTTGCCGAGAGAGTCCTTGGGTGGCGAGTCAATATAGCTCTTGAACCGGTTGGCAAGAACCAATATGTCCAATGCAAATATATTGGTGAGCAGAATATTTTTCTTGTTGAACGTTCTCAGTTCCGTCGCAGCTTTTTCAAGGTCTGGCAGAACAGACCCATACCGCGCCGAGCGGTCAGGAGTTGAATTGATATATTCCATAAACTTTGCTTCTTCGGATCTCTTGAGGCGCAGCAGATCAGACCGTCCCATTCCTTCCAATGTTCCAAGATAGTTCTTGTATGCATTGGCGATGCGGCGCACCTTGGTGGCATACTTTATCTCAACCTCGCGGTTCCTTTTGCCTGCGTTGTCTATTATGTCCATTCGTGTTTTGAAAAGGTCAATGAACGTCGGAAGCGTCTCGTCGCGTGCGAGCTGCACCGATGCAGCCTCGCGGTACCGGTACGTTCTTCCGGGAAACCCCATGATCATTGCCAGCGAGCCTTCTTTGTAGCCCTGAATGGAAAACGGGAGAAACACCTTCGGCCGGTATGGAACATTCTCTTTTGAATATTTTGCCGCCTTACCATCCGGCCCCACATATGCCCGGAGAAACGCGAAGTCGCCGGTATGACGGGGCCATTGCCAGTTATCCACTTCGCCGCCAAAATTCCCGATCGCGCTGGGTGGCGCGTAGACAAGGCGCACGTCACTCAATTGTTCATAAGTAAAAAGATAGTACTTTACCCCGTTGAACATTTCAGAAACAGTGCAGGTGAAATCCGTTGCACCCTTTGCGTCTTTCTCGACCTGCCGCGATTTCGTCCGGATGGCGTCCACGCGTATGTCAACGGACATCGTGTCGCTGACACCCGCAAGCACTTCGTCAGTAACATCCTTCATCGCAACAACACGTTGCGCCGTGTAGCCTGTGGAGAGTTCTCCTTCCCTGTTTTTAGCGAGGAAACCATTCTTCAAATAGTCATCCTGTACTGAACTCAATGCCTGTATGCCCGCGAACGCAATGTGGTGGTTTGTGAGAATGAGTCCGTCAGCCGAAACGTATGTACCTGTCCCACCGGGGAGAATCACAATCGCATCTTTCACACTCGTCCCCGTTGTGCTGTAGATCTGTTCCGGTGTCAACTCAAGGCCATGTTTTTTCATCTCTGCGATGGGAAGCTTGTTGATGGAATCGAGGAGCCACATTCCTTCGTCCATCGTTCTTCCGGCAAAGAAAACAACAAACGTGCAGAGGGAAAACGCAAAAGTAATCAAACGTTTCATGATAGGACTCCCTTTTTGAACCTGGGGATTGATCTCAATGTTATGGTGGACGCTTCTATGATGCAAAAAACCGTCTATAGACACAAGGGAGGTATTCTTGCTTTTCAGTCTGTTTTTCCTAAAATTGGATGGCGGCTTTCACCTCGCCGAAATTCCGTTCATTCCCAGACCGTATGATTCTCACGGACACAAACATCCTCCAGGAAATGGAGAAGGGGACAATTGTAATT
>JBGPGQ010000203.1:0-6038 GCA_041483995.1 Bacteroidota bacterium | reverse complement strand
CCCGGCAAACGTGTTTTTGTTCTATGCGCACAAATTGAACATTGCCTTGGAAGTCGCAATTATCGAATCCTCTCAGGTCGCTTCGACAATCATCAGGCCGGGTAATGTTTCAGCAACAGCCGGGAAGGCTGCGGGTCGCGCAATTGAATACGCTGTCCGGCTGGCACTTGACAACATGGTCCAGGCAATCGTTACAGCGCCTGTTTCCAAGCGAGAAATGCACATGGCAAACATACGGTTTCCCGGGCAGACGGAAATGGTGCAGAAGCTATCCGGTTCGCCGCACGTTGCAATGATGCTCGTTTCGCCTTCAATGCGCGTTGGGCTTGCGACAATTCATATCCCAATCCGCAACGTTGCAAATACTCTTTCGCAGAAACTTCTTCGGAAAAAAATTGAGGTAATGCATGCTTCGCTGAAGCTTGATTGGAATATCAAAAAACCAAAGCTCGCTGTTCTTGCACTGAATCCCCACGCCGGTGAAGGCGGGGATATTGGAACAGAAGATGATATGATCGTTCGACCGGTCGTCCAAACATTCAGAGCAGAGGGGATGACAATCGACGGCCCGTTTCCAGCAGACTCATTCTTCGGCACATATGTGCCCCATTCGTACGACGCCGTGATCGCCATGTACCATGACCAAGGTCTGATACCTTTGAAGATGACTTCATTTGACAAGGCCGTGAATGTATCAGTTGGCTTACCCATCATTCGAACCTCACCCGATCACGGTACGGCGTTCGATATTGCCGGCAAATGGATCGCCAATCCCTCAAGCATGATTGAAGCGATCACACTGGCTGTTTTCATTGCATCCAACAGAGCAAGACTTCGCCAGAGAGCCAAACGATGATCACTATTTCCAATGTCACTGTCGCGTTCAACACGCACATAGTATTGGACGATGTCTCACTCCAGGTGAAACCAGGAGAATTCATGTTTCTTGTCGGTCAGACAGGGTCCGGGAAAAGTACCCTTTTGAGACTAATGTATATGGACGTTATGCCGACAACAGGAACCGTTTCAGTCGACCAGTACAGCTCCTCAAACATCCAGAAACGTGAGAAACCATACCTGAGAAGAACTCTCGGCATCATCTTTCAGGATTTCAGACTTTTTGAAGATCGAACGGTGTTTGAGAACGTGGCATTCACACTGCACGTCACGGGAACCAAGGGGAAAGCCATCAAAAAGCGAGTGCTTCACGCATTGGCGGACGTTGGGCTGAGCCATCAGCGGTACAAAATGCCGCACGAACTCTCCGGCGGCGAGCAGCAACGGGTTGTCATTGCACGAGCATTGGTCGGGAATCCCTCGTTCCTCCTTGCTGATGAACCCACAGGCAATCTTGATCCTGCCACGTCGTATGAGATTCTGGAACTACTCCAAGATATTAATACACGCGGCACAGCCGTTATTATGGCCACACATAATTATGATCTGGTAAGGAAAAAGCACGAGAGGATCGTGCAGGTTAAGAATGGAAAATTGTATGATGTGGAGATGAAGTGATGAGTTACCCTAAGACAGCCTCAACGCGTTTGACTTCAGATACTTCCTGCATTATTGCACGTTCAACACCTGCCCTCAGAGTAAGTTGGGACATCGGGCAGATTTGACACGTTCCGATCCACTGTAGTTCGACAATCCCCTCGGGACGCATCCGCACAAACTTCACATCACCACCATCAGCCCTCAGGTACGGGCGCACTAACTCAAGCGCCTTTTCGATCCGTTCTTCAATCATTGCATTAGCTGAATGTCAACCGTTGGAGCCGGAGTCTGGTCAGAATTCCGGATACTGATTTGCGCAGCCATGTTTCTGGCGATCTGTGAAATAATATCTGCTTGCTTCTTCCCTTTTTCATCGACAACGATCGGTTTCCCGGTGTCCCCGCTAACCCGGATATTCGTATAAATCGGAATCTCACCGAGGAACGGGACTCCCAATTCCTCAGCAGCCTTCCTCCCACCACCGTTATCAAAAATTTCCTCACGCTGACCGCAGTGCGTACAAATAAAGTAACTCATATTCTCAACAATCCCCAGGATGGGCACATTGACTTTCTCAAACATCTTGAAGCCTTTTCGTGCGTCAGCGAGCGAAATATCTTGCGGCGTTGTCACAATGACGGCTCCCGTCAGTGGAATGGTTTGTACAAGCGTCAACTGAATATCGCCAGTTCCCGGTGGAAGGTCAAAGATGAGATAGTCCAGTTCGCCCCAATCAACATCCGACATGAACTGTTTCACAGCGCCGCTCGCCATTGGCCCGCGCCAAATAACCGCTTGCATTGGATCAACGAGGAATCCAATCGACATGACCTTGACACCCCAGTTCTCCATTGGCTGGAGCCGTTGATTGCGCACCTGCGGCCTTCCCGTTATGCCCATCATGAGTGGAATGCTCGGCCCATACACGTCCGCGTCCACAAGGCCAACCCTTGCACCGTCTTTTGCCAAGGCTACCGCAATGTTGACTGCAACCGTTGATTTACCTACACCCCCTTTGCCAGACGCGACAGCAATTGTATTCTTCACTCCGGGAAGAACCGCTGCTTTCTGCTTATTGTCGTGGGATGTCACTTTCGACGTCATCTCAATTTCAATATTACCAACACCCTCAATCGAGTCCTTCAGTGCTTTCATCGAAGCTGCCTTTAGCTCTTCTCGTACCGGACAGGCAGGCGTTGTCAATTCGATGGTAAACTTAACATCGTGTCCCGTGATTTGGATGTCTTTGACAAAATTAAGCGTTACGATGTCACGGTGCAGGTCCGGGTCCTTCACGACCCTGAGGGCTTCCAGAATATTTGGTTCAGTAAGTTGCTTCATCTGTGCAATTGCCTCATTCAAATGAAAAATCTATTAAGATTTACAGAGAATGTCAAAACTAGATCACTCCCATCTTCTTCCCAACCTTCTCAAACGCTTTTAGGGCATTGTTCAGGTCTTTCCTTGTCAGCGCTGCGGAGACCTGAGCGCGCAACCGGGCTTCACCTTTAGGCACCACTGGAAACCACAAACCTCTGATGTAGACTCCCGCTTTCAACAAGGCATTGCTCATATCTTGCGCAATGGCAGCCTCCCCGAGCATTATCGGGACAATCGGATGATCGCCTTCCAGAATAGTGAACCCAAGAGAGACAATCTCTTTCCTGAAATAGGCAGTATTTTTTTGCAATTGTTTCACTATCGACTTGTCATTCATCAGCAGATTGAATGCAGCAGTTGCACCGAACACAATCGATGGCGGAAGTGAATTCGAGAAAATATACGTGCGGGCTTTTTGCCTCATAAATGAAATCAATTCCTTCTTCCCACTGATATAGCCTCCCGCAGCCCCGCCGATTGCTTTTCCAAGTGTGCCTGTCAGAACGTCGATTTGTCCATGCACTCCTTTTGCCTCTGCAGTTCCTCTTCCCCTTTTACCACACACTCCCACCGCGTGCGAATCATCCACAAAGAGCAGCGCGCTGTATTTCTTTGCAACCTCTACAAGTTTGTCGAGCGGTGCGAGATCTCCTTCCATACTGAACACGCCGTCCGTTGCAATCATACGAAAGCGATAATCCTTCTGTTTGTCTTCCTCAAGCTGGCGGACAAGATCATCGACATCAGCGTGCTTGTATATCTTCTTCTCTGTAGTTTCGGCCTTGCACAGCCGTTGTCCATCAATAATACTGGCATGGTTCAGTTTATCAGAGTAGATCACGTCCTTGTATGACTCGTAGCCTAATTTTTCATTCGTCAATGAAGCGAAGAACGCTTCATTTGCTGTCCAACAGGAAGAAAAAAGAATCGTGTCTTCTGTTCCGAGGAATTCTGAAATCTTTCTTTCAAGCTCAAAATGAATATCCTGCGTTCCGCAAATGAATCTCACAGACGCAACGCCATAGCCATACTGCTTGATGCCTTTGATCGCAGCTTTGCGCACAACAGGATGATTGGAGAGGCCGAGGTAATTGTTCGATGCAAGCATAACGACCTTTTTCCCGTTCACCTTCACGACTCCATCCTGTGCACTCTCCAGCGGCACTTCGTGCTTGAATGTTTTTGTTTCTTCGAGTTGTTGGAGCTCTTTACTCACAAGCTCCAATACATTTGCCATTTGTTTATCTCCTGCAATTTTCTATGATGCGGCTTTCACAAGTCTCACAGCAAACGATCCATCCATCGAGTGACGATGGGGAAATGTTTCGACGTAACCTTCAGGTGTTACAAGGTCATGACTTACATACTGCCCGGCGTTGTCAACCATGAACTCGGGATGCTTTTCCAGAAATTTCTTAATCACTTCCTGATTTTCTTCCGGCTCGGTAGTACATGTACTATACACGAGAACCCCTCCCGGCTTTACAAGTTTCGCAGCATTGTCCAATAGCGCTTCCTGTTGTTTTGCGAGAGCCATGATATCCGAAATGTCACGCTTCCATTTCACATCGGGTTTCTTTGAAAGCACACCGAACCCAGAGCAGGGAACATCAAGCAGCACTTTGTCAGCCTGTTCACATTCAAGCGTCATCGCATCAACCGCAAGCAGTTTCACATTCCGCAGACCAAGTCGTTCGCACGCCGTCTTGATCAGGTGCAGCTTTGCCTCATATTTGTCGATGGAAATCACCTCACCAGAATTCTGCATCATCTCGGCAATGTGGGTTGTCTTGCCGCCAGGCGCCGCGCAAAGGTCAATGACACGGTCCCCCGGCTTCGCCGCAAGCAACAAACAGGGTAACGCTGCGCTTTCATCCTGGATAGTAAACATCCCGTTCCGGAACAAGTCCATCTGTGCTATCTTGGAGAGAGACTTCACTTTCACAAAATAGTCGATATGGCTTGATCCTTTGTACTGGATTTGTTGCTGGTCCAGAAGGGTTAGGAAGTGTCCTGCATCTCCTTTGAGCTTGTTGATCCGTAGCGAGAGTGCCGGACGTTCGTTGTTCGCCACGAGAAATTTTTGTGTTTCCTCATCGCCAAGCCGCTTGACCCAGCGTTTGACAATCCACGAAGGATGCGAGAATACAACTGAAAGATATTGGATTTTGTCTTCAGCCGGATCCGGATATCGTATTCCTTCAATATTGCGGATGATGTTTCTGAGTACAGCGTTCACAAGTCCCGCAGGTTTTTCACCTCGGATTCGTTTGATGAACTCCACCCCCTCGTTCACTGCCGCGGCGTGAGGGATTCTATCAAGAAAAAGGATCTGATACAAAGCGACCCGAAGAGTATTTTTGACATTGATTTCCGATTTGGCAAAATTCCCGTGCGAGAAACCGTTCAACACCCAGTCAAGTTTGGCCTGCCAGCGAAGTACACCATGCACAAGTTCTGTGAGCAGCCCTTTGTCAAGATCATTGAGCTCCCCCGACTTCAGCTCCGCATCCAGCAGCTTGTCGAGGTAGGAATCCGTCCGCTCAATGCGGTTGAGGATTTTGACAGCCGCACCACGAACGCCGTGATACAAGCTCGGCTGTTCTTTTCGCTCCGGGATCTCAGGCTCTACGATTGGATCGTTCATTTGAACTTATTGAAAAAACATGTCGGAATAATTGCTCGTATGTCGGGGAAGCTTTGACATCACGACGACTCATTACTTTTACTGCTACCACCAGTGCTCTCTCCACGTCATACGTTTCTAAGTGCACTGCATCGCCCCACGAAAAAGCAGGAACGAATTTTGGAGGAAGCATCGTACCGTAGATGTTCGACGATGGACCAATGACCGTGCCGGTATCCAGTGTGGCATTGATGCCGGTTTTTACGTGGTCACCAGCAATCAATCCTAAGAACATCTTTCCAGAGTCCACCAGTTGCCTATTGACGTGGACCTTGATACTGCCATATGTATTCTTGAGATTGCTTGTAGTCGTCCCGGCTCCAAGGTTCACCCATTGACTAAGAAATGAATGACCGAGGAACCCATCATGCTGCTTGTTTGCATGAGAATGTAAAATGGAGTGCTCAACTTCTCCTCCCACCTTGCAAACCTGACCAATGCTTGTATTGCCGTAAATCTTCGCGCCGATCTTGAT
>JBGPGQ010000202.1:0-6058 GCA_041483995.1 Bacteroidota bacterium | reverse complement strand
TGATGGGGAAGTGATTGATGCCGGAAAGCTTGTAGCGATTCCGGGTTTTATCCAGACGCACATTCACCTTTGTCAGACGTTGTTCCGAGGTATGGCCGACGATCTCGAACTCTTGGAGTGGCTCACGTTGCGGATTTTTCCGTACGAAGCCGCGCACAACGCACGATCCATGCATGCATCTGCAATGCTCGGACTTGCAGAGTTGATCCGCTCCGGCACAACAACGATCATGGATATGGGAAGCATACATCATGAAGAAGAAATAGTCAGGGCGATAGACGAAACAGGTCTGCGCGCATTTGTCGGCAAAGCGATGATGGATGAGAATGCGGCCTACCCTCTCCTGAAAGAACCGACGAAGGAGAGTGTGTCTTCCACATTGAAGCAGGCCGAACAATGGCATAATTCATCCGGCGGCAGAATACGGTACGCTGTGGCACCGCGCTTTGTGCTTTCCTGTTCGGAAACACTGCTGAAAGAAGCGCACGAAATGACCCGTTCATTCAGCGGGATGCTATTTCACACGCACGCAGCAGAGAACAGACACGAAATGGATGCAGTTCGTAAACGTTGCAAGATGGATAACGTCGAGTACTTTGAATCGATCAATATTCTTCACTCAAACACCTGTCTTGCACATTGCATCTGGCTGAGCGAAAAGGAAGTACAAATGCTCTCCGACCGAAAGGCAAAGGTGGCTCACTGCCCTTCATCAAATCTCAAGCTCGGTTCGGGAATAGCGCGAATACCGGAACTGCGCGCTCGAGGTATCACGGTCTCGCTTGGCGCTGATGGTGCCCCATGCAACAACACGCTGGACATGTTTCAGGAGATGAGGCTTGCCGCTCTGATTCAGAAACCGTTGCATGGCCCACGTGTGATGGATGCAAAGACAGTGTTCGAAATGGCAACGCTTGGCGGCGCCGAAACGTTGGGTCTTCAAAAAGAAGTGGGGAGCATTGAAATTGGAAAGAAGGCGGATATTGTGCTGCTTGATCTTGAACGAACATGGAATCCCGTGCGTGATGTCCCGAACGAAAATATTTATTCATCCCTGGTGTACTCCTGTTCTCCGGAGAACGTTTGCTCGGTCATGGTCGATGGCAGATGGCTGTATCGGGATGGCGCGCACTCTTCACTCAATGAAGAAATGGCTGTGCGTAATGGACGAACCGAACTCCGTCAATTGCTCGGAAGGGTGCATTGAGCACGGAATCGATAGGCTATGTTGGATAGGTTGCGTTCGCGTTCGCTTGGATTCCACAATCGCTTGATACAATCAAGGCTGGTCGCTGCAATGTGAACACAAACTTCCTTATCCTTGCCGCGATTGGCAGTCTTGCACTGACGTTCTATGCATCGCTACGTCTGGACTTCGTGTTTTCCATTCTCAACGGATTTACGACGCTAGGTGCCCTTATTAATCTCTTCTATAAACTTTTCCCCAGAATGAATCAATGAAGCAATTATTGCTGGCGACGCGCAACCGCCACAAATTTCGTGAGCTGAAATCGTTACTGACCGGCATTCCGGTCACACTTATCAGCCTTGATCAATTTCCTCATGTGGGTGAAACTGTTGAGGATCAAAATACGCTCGAGGGAAATGCTTTGAAAAAAGCGCGGGAAGCATTCCGGCTTACCCGTCTCCCATCCCTTGCTGATGATACCGGGTTGGAAGTTCACTACCTCAACGAAGAACCCGGGGTCTTCTCCTCAAGATACGCCGGCGCTAAGGCGAGCTATGCTGACAATTGCAAGAAACTTTTGGAAAAAATGAGAGGTGTGCCTCCGCGCCGTCGCGCTGCGAGGTTCAGGTGTGTCGTTGCGATTGTCGGCTCAGACTTTGAGGAAACTGCTGAGGGAATTTGCAGGGGCACGATCATCGAACATCCTCGCGGTACAAAAGGGTTTGGCTACGACCCGTTGTTCGTCCCAGCGGGTCACACCAAGACATTTGCTGAAATGTCCGACGATCTAAAGAATACGTTGAGCCATCGATTTCAAGCTATTCAAAACATTAGACCGATTCTTCTCTCCCGGTAGATCCGAAACACTGCAAATACTCACTTCGAAAGCGCAAGAGTCTTGAACTTGCTGCCATAGATTGGTATCTTGTTCAAAGATTTTAGCGAATATTGCTCTTCCCCCGGAAAACTAAATAGGCAAAAGTGTTTGATTTCTTGAGAAAAGGGAAGCTTAGCCCAATTTGGAGATACGAGACGACGGGTGTTCTGTGGAGGTTGGTCCCTACTGATGCGGGAAAACTTCTTGGGGAGCAACGGGACCTCGTCAAGAAAAGCGTCAGCTTTTTTTGTTTAAGCCAAATGACGGGAGAGGTATTGTGGGAGAATCTCGCTGTTGGTGACCATTGGTGGAGTGGAATTGAGGCCGTTCACCGTGACGTATTCTTCGTACACGGATTCGCGACTCCGGACCTTCCTGAGCATAAATCAATTACAGCCGTTGACTTGTTGAGCGGGACGAAGCTTTGGTCCAATGATGAACTGAACTTCATTCTTGCAGTCGATGACAGCGTGTTCGCTTCAAGGAACTCACTTGAAGGGAATCATTTGCTCGAATTGGAATACCGAACCGGTGCAATTCTGCGTTCATTTGGAACCAACGAAGAGGTTCTCAGAGAAGCAAGGATCCGTTCTGCGGGCTCGGCGGTTGATCTTCTCCAGTTTCCCGCTCCTCTGGACAAATCGGACGCGAACATTTTTGAGGCTATACAAAAGCTGGTTCCTTTCGAGAAGCTCATCGGGCCTGTGGAGATGATCGAGCTTGATGGGGCGTTGATTTTCAACTATCATGAACCGTGTCCGCAACAGGGGAAGAATGAACTCCGCGTCAATAACATACTGAGAGTGATCGACAAGGGAAGCGACAGCGTTATCTTTGGGGACATCATCAATGCTGAAGCTCCAGCCATCGTTCCCGAATCATTTTTTGTACAACATGGAACGCTGTTCTATATCAAGAATCGAACTACACTCACGGCGGTACGAATCGCATCAACATCAACAGTTGCATAGCCAGGGATAACATATGTCTCCCGTTGAACTAATATTAAAAAAATCCCGGGCGCCGCTCAACGTGAAAGAATCAACGAAGATTGCGGTGAAGCAGGTGGATGCATTTACAGAAACTCCGCTGACAGGAAACCCCGCTTGTGTGGTGATGGATGCTACCAACCTTTCAGATCAACAAATGCAGACTATTGCGCGGGAATTGTCCGTACCGGAGACAGCTTTCATTCTACCAGCTCTCTCGCCCAAGGCTGACCTGAGAATCCGCTGGTTTTCTCCGCAGTCCGAGGTGCCTTTGTGCGGTCACGCGACTATTGCAAGCTTTCACGCACTGGCGGAAGAAGGTATGAAGGGCATGCGCGCTCCCGGATCATACAATTTCAATGTGGAAACAAAATCGGGTATACTTCCGGTGACCGTCGAAAAAGGAGCGATGGATATTGAAGTTCTCTTCGGGCTTCCCATTCCGAAATTTGTCCGGGCCGGGCAATACAAACTCGACCTCATGCGCATCCTTGGTATAGCACTTGATGATTTTGAGAATCGAATGCCGATTGTCATGACGGAGTATCTCTACGTACCAATCCGGCGACTCCACACGATTTTTTCCATGAAACCGAATTTCTTTGCCATGTCTCAGTTCCTCACCAATAGGAAACTGAGCGGCGTGTGTGTCTTTACAATGGAAACTGTAGAACGCAAGTCTTCAGTTCACTCCCGTTTCTTCGCTCCGACAGTCGGCATCAACGAGGATCCTGTTACGGGGTCGTCGAATGGACCGCTTGGCGTGTATTTGTTTCAGCAGGGAGAACTTGAACAAAAAGGCGAGACGATAACAATCGTCGGTGAACAGGGAGATGTCATCGGTCGGAAGGGACGGGTGACCATCCAGCTTGGCGTGCAAGGGTCGGAGGTGATGTCTGTGCGCATCGGCGGACGCGCCACTACCATTTTTGATGGTACAATGATTATTGCCTGACCTGTTGTTCTTTTCCACGTTTCGCCCTATATTCCTATCCGTGTTACCACACCAAAACAAATCCCACAGTAAGATAAACTAGCAAGGTACGCGCATGCCCGTTGATTCTATTGTCTTTGCTGTCGTGCTCCTTTCCGCTCTTGCAATGTTTGGCACGAGTGCAAGACGACTGGTTGCCTATCTGCAGTTGGGGAAAAAAGACAACCGCTTCGACGAGGTAGGGAAGCGTATCGGGAAAGTACTGGAAATAGCATTCGGCCAGACAAAGCTGTTGCGTGAGCCCTTAGCCGGTATTCTCCATTTTTTTATCTTTTGGGGTTTCGTGATTCTTCTTGCAGCCGTCCTTGAATCAATCGGTGAGGGATTGGCGCCCGGATTTTCATTCTCGTTCCTCGGTCCTGTCTACGCCCCCTTGATTTTTCTCGAAGATCTCTTCGGCGCGCTTGTCGTTTTTTCAGTTCTTATCTCCTTATATCGTCGACTTGCGGCTCCACCGAAGCGCTTGCGGGTAAGCGGTCACGCAAAATGGGATGCCGTCCTTATTCTTGGAATGATCTTCACGGTGATGGTGACGATGTTTGGGCAAAACGCAGCACGCATAGTCCTCTCCAATGACAGTGTGCATCAAGCCAGATTTATGTCGGTTCTCTTTTCAAGACTGTTCACTCCGGAAAGTGCGGAGGTGATGTTCCGCGTCTTTTTCTGGGGACATATGCTCGCCGTGCTCGCGTTCCTCAATTATCTTCCCTATTCCAAGCACCTCCATGTTTTGACTTCGATCTTCAACGTCTATTTTTCCGATCTTGGCCCCAAGGGCGCCTTGAAGCCCATCAATCTTGCCGATGAAACGCTGACAAAGTATGGCGCTTCCGATTTCGAGGACTTTACCTGGAAACAGCTCCTGAACGGTTATACCTGCACCGAGTGCGGACGTTGTACATCTGTGTGCCCTGCCAATACCACAGGCAAGCTGTTGAATCCGAAGAAGATAATTGTCGATCTCCGCGCCCGCACACTTGAGAAAGCTCCGGTAATGCTGGCTGCCCAAGGACAGGTGGGAGGTTCGCAGCCTGAGATCATGCAACACCAGCTCCTCGATAATTTTATCACCGAACAGGAGCTCTGGGCTTGTACAACGTGTATGGCGTGTGTGCAGGAGTGTCCGGTGATGATCGAGCATGTCGATACAATCGTTGATATGCGGCGGGGACTCGTGCTCAACGAATCACGCTTCCCGGAAGAATTGAAGACAACCTTCTCGAATCTCGAACGAAACTACACACCGTGGGCATTCGGACATTCCGCCCGCGCCGATTGGGCGGAAGGCATGGACATCCCGCGCATGAGTGCAGCAAAGGATGCCGATGTTCTCTTTTGGGTTGGTTGCGCAGGCGCGTACGATGCGCGGTACAAGAGGGTAACCCGGTCATTCGCAAAGCTCATGCAGATGGCCGGAATCAAGTTTGCAATTCTTGGTACCGAAGAGAAATGCAACGGAGACCCCGCCCGCCGCATGGGAAATGAATACCTTGCCCAGATGCTTATCACTGAAAATGTCGGCACTCTGAACAGTTACAACGTGAAGAAAATTGTTGTAACGTGTCCGCACTGTTTGCAGTCGCTTGGGAAGGAGTACAAACAGTTTGGCGGTAACTACGAAGTTGTTCATCACACAACATTTTTGATGGACCTTATCGAACAAGGAAAGATCAAGCTCTCGGCAAAGAACAAGGCGAAGGTCACGTTCCACGATCCGTGCTATCTTGGCCGCTACAATGATGAGTATGATTCTCCGCGCGGTGCTCTTGATATGATCCAGGGAGTAGAGCGTTTGGAAATGAAACGCTCGAAGGATAAAAGTTTTTGCTGCGGCGCTGGTGGCGGAAGGATGTGGATGGAAGAGCGTGAAGGAAAACGTGTGAACATCGAACGGACCGAAGAAGCCCTCGCGCTGAAGCCCGACGTCATCGGCACTGGCTGCCCGTTCTGCATGACAATGATGACCGACGGGGTGAAGGAAAAGAACGCTTCGGAGACGGTGCAGGTGA
>JBGPGQ010000201.1:0-6070 GCA_041483995.1 Bacteroidota bacterium | reverse complement strand
GCTTGACATTGCGTTGGAGCTCGAGCACATTGCACTGGATGATGAATACTTCATTAAACGGAAGCTTTATCCGAATGTCGACTTCTATTCGGGATTGATCTACCAGGCAATGAAATTCCCTGTTGATATGTTCCCGGTGCTATTTGCGATCGGAAGGACATCAGGCTGGCTGGCACAGTGGCAGGAGATGTTGCTTGATCCCGAACAAAAGATTGCCCGACCGCGTCAGGTTTTTCTCGGTCACGACCAGAGGGATGTTGTTTCGTTAAGCAAGCGCTGACAAGCATTCCATTTACTAGTTGTCTCTTTTTTGTCTGGTGGTGTCACGAAAAACGTTCGTGACACCACTGCTAAATAGGAACAGGAAGGTGAAACATGCGAACCGTAACGCTGATTTGCCTGATGGTCTCAGGTGTTGCGACGTCACACCCCCAAAACGTCTGGACTACCCCCATTCCAATAGCAACCGGGAACTTCAATGATGTCCATCCGGTAGTAGCCAATGGCCAGCAGTGGTTATTCTCGAGTGAAGAAATGCTGGCGTTTAGCAGGAATGCGAAGGATATTTGCATTCTTCGAACGACGGGAAATGGTGCAGCCTGGTCGGATAGTGCGCGATACATTACAACAGACTCTGCCGACAATGACTATCCATCGTTGATTCACGCAACCAACAGCGACCCTTCGACCGAGATTGCAATGCTGGTGTGGCAATCACGGAAGAACGGCAATCTGGACATCTATTTCAGCAGCTACAGCCATTTTTCTTGGAGTTTGCCGCAGCCAATAACTACGAGCCTTGAGGATGATCGTTTTCCTCACGTAACAATGACTTCAGATCGCTTTTTCGTTACCTGGGAACAGCGGGGGAGAATTCTGGTTTCGGAATATGATGGAATCACCTGGTCGACTCCACAGTATGTTACTCCGCCGGGCGACACGCTGAATCACATGCCACAGGTAAACGTCGTTTCCGTCTCTCTGGTGGCACAACCCCTTGTCATCTGGGAAAAGCAAAAGGGACAAGACACCACGCATTCTTTGATGTGCGCATATCGTAACGGCTTAACGTGGACCGATCCAGATACACTAGTATATGCGGGAGATAATCGCCGGCCGCGTTTTTTCAAATACAATTACACGTACGAGGTGCAGTGGGAACGCAAAGCTGAGGGGTCTTCTCTATGTTATTTCGGATCCGGTGATATGGGTGGCGGCAAGTTTCATCTCCAGGCGATAGATCCCCTGACCCCTTTTCCGGATTACCAGCGCAACACCTCGGTGAACGGATTCATGTTCATCACTTCGCCGGACGATCCTGGAGCCGCGTGGTACGCGGTAGCTGCCTGGGAATCAGCGGGAATCGGATCGGACAGCATCGGGGTGGGTCGCGGCCCCTTTTCATTTTCGAATGAAAAACTTGGAGCGGCGGGGGCAGCGTCAAACCAGAACCCCGACGTCTCCCAGGGAACGCGTGTGACCCCAGGTTTTAACGTACGATTTTGGGTTGTGTGGGAGGCAACCATCCTTGGTAGAATCCAGTTGTATGGCTCCAACATCGTTGTCATCATTGATAACGTCAAGGACGGGAATGATATTCCGAAAGTCCTTGAGCTCCAACAAAACTATCCCAATCCATTCAACCCATCAACCGAAATAAGATTCTCAGTAGAAAGCACTGGACCTGCGACCGTTGAAGTATTTGACATCCTCGGCAAGAAACTTCTAACGCTCTTTGACGGTATAGCGGTTGCTGCACAATACTATAACCTGAGATTTGATGCAGCGAACCTCTCAAGCGGACTGTATTTCTACAGGCTGAGCAGCGGATCAAAGAATGAGCTCAGAAAAATGCTCATTCTTAAGTAGTGCAAGAGATTCTTTTTTTTGAAAAAGGCGCTGAAGCTTTCTTCCAATGGTGAAGCACCGCTCAAAGGCTCCGCGCTCGGAACCCGCGAGTTCGTTATTGCATATGGAGAAGGGTCGTAAGAGAATCTGAGACAGCCCCCTTCGCGTGTACTTCGCTAAGGCGCCTCCCGCTCTGGCAAACCAGGTTTCTTCTCGCTATATTCTCTTCGTCATGTCTATTCCCGAAATTCGCCCCCGTATCCAGAAATCACTGAGTGACGCCATCAGCCGACTTTCTTCGGCATTCATGGAGTTGTCGTCACTCGTCAAATCGTCGAATGCCTCACCCGAAGTGCAGAAGTCTGTTGATCGCATCTTTAGGCTGGTGATGGAGTTGCACCGCTCGATTTCCGGTGATGTCAATGCTGCGCTTGACGAGCACGAGAAGCTCACAGCGCGGATTGAGCAACTGAACGAAGAACGTCGTCGGCTGGAAGTATTGTACACGGCAGGCATTTCCTTCTCCTCGGAAACGGAGATGAGGTCGTTGATGACGATGGCCATTGATACCGTAGTGCGAGAACTTGGTGCGGATGAGGGCTTCATTGTGCTCGTTGATGAACAAGGAGAACCCACAGAAATCGTCGCAAAGGGTATTGATCCGGAGGCCGATCCTGTGGCCAAAGAGATGAGTATGAGCGTCATCAAAAACACAATTGTCAGCGCCGAGCCAACGCAACGGCCGGATACCGATGCAGACATTTCGTCGAAGAACAGCATCATGCGTCTCGGTATCACTGCCGCTCTGTGTGTGCCGCTTGTGCTTGAAAGGAAAGTAAGAGGCGCAGTGTATTTGGATCGACGGAACAAGAACAACCCGTTCGTGGAAACCGATCTTGTTTTTCTCCTCTCGTTCGCCAGCCAAATCGTCTGCGGGCTCGAAACGTCAGGGGAGATTTCGCGTTTGCAGCAAACACTGCTCACTGAAGCAACAATGAAGTTCTCCGATCTGCGCAAGGAATTTCCGTGCGGTTCGATCATTGGTTCAAGCAGAAAATTGTTCGACGTTCTCAAGGTCTGTTCCAAAATTGCGCCCACCGACGCTTCCGTTATCATCCTTGGTGAGAACGGCACCGGCAAGGATTTGCTGGCACATACCATTCATGAAAACAGTGTACGGCATGGCAAACCACTCGTGACGATTAACTGCAGTGCCATTCCCCATGACCTGCTCGAGTCCGAACTTTTTGGCTACGAAAGCGGCGCCTTCACCGGCGCGACGAAAACAAAACCGGGCAGACTCGAAGCGGCCGACGGCGGCACGGTGTTTCTCGATGAGATCGCAGAGATGAGCATGAATCTGCAGGCGAAACTCCTGAGAGTAATTCAAACGAAAGAGATTGAGCGGCTTGGTGGCACTCAGTCGAAACGCATTGATGTACGGTTCATCGCTGCCACCAACAGGAATATTGGCGAGATGATCGAGAAAGGAACATTCAGAGAAGACCTGTATTATCGTTTGAAGGTCATCGAGCTTACCATGCCACCGCTGCGGGAGCGAAGAGAAGACATCGTAGAGCTTGCAACGTTCTTTATCGGGAAACTGGCTCCTCCAAGCAAAGCATTCAAACTCTCCGATGAGGCGCTCGGCATTCTTGAACAGTATGCATGGCCGGGAAATATCCGTGAACTTGAGAATGTGATACATCGATCTGTGGTTCTCACAAAAGACAGTACAATAGAAGTATCCGATCTCCCGCCTGAGCTTGTTGAGCAATCCTCGGAACAACCATCGGTAGCCATGGGCAGGTCTCTGCTTGATGCGGAGACGGAATTCCGAAAACTTTACATCATCAAAACCCTCAAGCAAGCCGGTTCTGCCTCGGAAGCAGCAAAGCAGCTCGGCATCAACCGTACGCACTTTTATAGACTCCTCTCGCAGTTAGAAATCGAGTATTGACACCGGCCATAATTATATACTTGACAAGTCCACTTCTTTGTTGTATATTACAGGTAGAAGAAAGGACGGTTTAGCTATATGAAACAGGTTGTGAATCTCAGCAATATTCTGGATGTTGTAAAGCAATTCCCAACGGACGAATCTTGCCACCTTCATTTTCAGGAAATGCGATGGGGTGGAAGTCCCGTATGTGTTCACTGTGGGAAGTCTCGCAAAATCTACCAGATGAAAGACAAGCGGATTCTCAAATGCGCTGATTGCCGGAGACAATTCACGGCTCGCATTGGTACGATCTTCGAAGACTCTGCCTTGCCCCTTCAAAAATGGTTCATGGCCATCTGGCTTCTCATGGCACATAAGAAAGGCGTTAGCTCTGTCCAACTTGGAAAAGATATTGGCGTAACTCAAAAGACGGCTTGGTTCATGCTTCACAGGATTAGATACGCCATGCGAACCAAGAACTTTTCCAATAAGCCCCTCAAGGGTACGGTTGAAGTCGATGAAACTTTTGTCGGTGGCAAGCAAAGGGAGAAAGGTATTGAACACCGTATGGATAACAAAACCATTGTCTTCGGTATGGTTGAACGCGGTGGACGCGTGATGGCCGAAGTCGTTACGAGTGCAAATGGTAGAAAGCTCAAGGGCATCATTCGGAAAAATGTCACCACTGGCTCTAATCTCATGTCCGATGAATGGAGAGCATACAGAGGACTTGGTAAAGAGTATGACCATGAAACAGTTAATCACAGCAAATACGAATATGTGCGCGGTGACGTTCATACCAATACCATCGAAGGCTTTTGGTCGCTGTTGAAACGCGGTATCATTGGAATCTATCATCAGGTTAGTCGTAAGCATTTGGATAAGTACGTTGACGAATTTGAATACCGATACAACACAAAAGAGATGAAGGACTCTGTAAGGTTCTCCAATGGCATCAAGAGACTCAATGGACGTTTGACATACAAAGAACTCATTTCAAATAACCAACACGAAAGATTCCAATTGTCGGTATAGTCAATGGGTAAAGAGATAGAAAAATATGAACACTATGAGAACAAAATCGAGTATTTGAAAACCCGCGTTCTTGGTTTTGATTTTATCCCAAATGCTTCTTTGAGAATTTTTCTTAGACTGGCTTGGGCTGGGCTTTTTGGCTTCACTATGCTTGGTCTTTTGCCAATGTATATCGCTATCCCTATAGCCTATGTTCTTTTTTTGCGGTATATCAATGCTCAACTCACTCTCCAAAAAGTTGAGAAACGAACTCGCTGGATCAATATGATCGCGCTGGCGGTAATATTTGGCGCTTTGTCTGCTCATTTTGCTATTAAAGACTTTTCTAAAGCTTCTTCAATAGACAATTGGCTGAAGGATAAGGCTATACTCTCTTTTGCCTTCGACAGCATGGATATAGTTCCCGACAAACCCATAGGGTTAAATTGGACTATCAAAAACGATGGTAATTCAGCAGCCATTAATTTTCGACATAGGTACAAATTCAGTGATCGAGAGTTCACAGAAACGGAATTGGATAACTTCCATGCCCCCACCGTTATGGCTGGCATTACTATTGGTGCTCACGACAAATTCCCAACATGTTCTTTTGCTTCAATTCCTACAAAGGCAGAAGTCGATACTATCTTTGCAAGAAAGCTTACCTTTTATTTTATAGCTACGATGACATATGTTACTCTTGGAAGAAAAGACTCAGCGGCCTGTTATATTAAATGGAGTGCAGGCGAAACTGTTTTCAGATTTATGCCAATCCACAACTACTAATCCTATCATGAAAAAACCAAAACCCCAAAAACCGAAGCCAGAACCCGTCAGTCTCAAAGACTTCAACACGGTTCTGCAAGTCATAGCGCAAGCACCAAAGCCGGAAACAAAATGAATGAAACTAATCTTCTTAACCGACTACTTTCGCCTAATGTTTTGCCCGTAATTTCTGCTCTTGGTGGAACATTTCTTGGTTCTGTCTTTACCCTTCTTCACACTTGGATAACGCGACGCTCCGATGAACGAAAACACCTACGCGAATTATTGATGCGCCTTTCTCTCGAAGAATGGAAAGAAGAGGTTGGCGTAGTTAAGGCCGATAAGCGAGGCGGCGTGATTTCACCGCTGTATTTACATATGGCATTTAACATTAAACTCGCTCGCTTATTCGCTGAAAAGAACCCAAGCAAAAAAGAAATTATGGACATAATTGAAGATTCTCTGTCCGTCTATCAAATGGTAAGAAACTATGTGATAGAG
>JBGPGQ010000200.1:0-6077 GCA_041483995.1 Bacteroidota bacterium | reverse complement strand
CACGTTCCGCACGTATAGTCTCCGGTGATTTGGCGGTACGTCGCCGCAGCTTAGCTCCAATCCGTTAGAACGCAAAAAAACATTGTTGTGTTGCTGGAAGTACAATACAACTTCTTTTCACAATTTAAGAAAAGGACAAGCTGATGAGAAACAGATCCATATCTCAACTTGAAAGCACAACATTTTATAGCCATTTTCGCTTTGGAAAAGCCGTCGGTGGACTTGTTGTCGCAATCCTCGGGGCAACCATTCTGCTTCCCTCGCTTGCCGAGAGCATCAATCATCTTGTCGCGGGAAAATTGGCCGAGCTTATTGCTGGTGCTTTAATCGGCCTTGGATTTACCCTTCTTGTGGAAGAGTTTTGGTCAGCGAAGGAACGTCAAAGTTCCGCCGAGCATCACAACAACTTGTTAAAAGCCCTTCGCTCTGCTTCGCTCCCAGCAATACGTTCCGCATTTGATCTAGGTGTCATTCTCGCCCAATTGTCAATTGACTCTTCCCCCGACATGAGAAAACGTGCCATGTCGTTTGCTAAACAACTCCATATAGAGGAGGTCGTGAATGATTCTATAGATCGTTTGCGCAAAGATAATACCCTCTTCAGCAAAATTAAAGTTGAGATGAGCCTGTATAATCCGCCAGACTGCGCCGACTCGTTGTTAGCGGGATATGCAATTGCCGAATCTATCAGATCAAAGGAGAAGCCAAAAGACTTACAGTTGATTATTGAACTTGCCCGCAAAGGGCTTGATGCTTTATTCCTCCAAAAGAAGGTCACTGATTACATTGTTCAATGCCTAGTTAAATATAATGAGGGCACTTGTGACTACGAAGCATGGAGAAAATTGGCGATGTTGTTTGTTGCGTATATTGACAATGTCCATTCCGGGCTTAACTCCAAAGTTGCTGCATTCTTTGAAAAGGAACGTCCACCCATTGATCGCCCGGGGATCGTAACTCGTCTTGACGAACTTTTACAAGATTTCATGGCTTCACCTGCAATTTGATAAAAGATTTTAAGTGAAATCGAAAAATGCTCGAAGGTCAGTTCCAGACTTAGATACTATTTTAAACGGTAAAAGAAGATTCAAACACAGAAACGCCATCCTAGCTCTCATCGTTGCGTTCTAACCAGTCGCTCAAGCTGACGGAAAGTACGGCGTGCTTTTCCGCCGCGCGAAAAAAGTTATTTAGGAAAATGGCAACACGTTCCGCACGTATAGTGTTCGGTGATTTGGCGGTTCGTCGCCGCAGCCTAGCTCCGGTCCGTTAGGCGTTGCTTGTGTAGGCCAATTCAGAAATAAGACAAAACAACATGGGATTATTTGGACTACCCAAAATCAAGATTACACCTCACGATTTCGTGAAGGTTGAACTGGATCGGATTTTTTCGCCTCAGTTCGCGGAAGAGGAGACGAATGAATTCGCACACCACTCAAGAAACAATTCCATTTTACGAGCAGTAGGCTTGGACAGGTATCTGCGAGAGCGGCGAAACGTCATTGTTAATTTGTTTCAGATAGCGTGGGATCGTACTATTCCATATCCTATTTTCATCGAATACGCTTCTATCATTCACAACGATCCAAGAGTCAAAGCCATCGATACCGGAGCCTACGACGGAGTTTTATCCAAGGCACAAGAAGCTGGCATGGATACTTTTGGTTATGCTTCGAGAGTGTTCCTTGCTCAGATACTCCCAGAAGGTCTTGACACACATCAGCCCGATTTCAATACGCTTTACATGTTATTCGGAACAGATTTCACCAGTCGGTATATCTCTTATGAAGCGCTAATTATGCGCCATAGACTTGTGACATCACGATGAACACGCGCCAAGGAGTCGAAGCGCAACGCCTAACCAGCGGCTCCAGCCAAAAAGAGGGCGGGTGGGCAAGCTAACCGCAATCCGTTAGGCAAGGAAATCAACATTGGAGGAAGAGTGGGCAGACGTCTTTTGAAAGAGGACCTTTTGATCGCGATTGATTCCGAGCGAACCGCGTTGGATGAGGTTCTCGCTCTGCTTACACCTCGCCAAATGACGAAGGCTGGAGTAACCCGAGGGGGATGGTCAGTGAAAGACATACTGGCCCATCTCGTTGAATGGCAGCAAATGAATTTTGATTGGTACGAGGCGGGAGTACGGGGAGAAAAACCTGCAATGCCGGCGCCAGGTTTTACATTGCGAGAGATTCCACGCCTGAACGAAATGATCTACCAAAAACATCATCGTCGATCACTCAAAGCTATCGTGCATGACTACCGGACTCATCACGAGCGCATGGTTGCTTTGATCAGGACCCTGCCGAACGAGGACCTGGTGACCCTGGGACGATTCTCCTGGACCGGTCCAAGCTGGACATTGAGCGACTATTTCCGTGCTGCCACCGTAGCTCATTACCTTTGGGCTCGCACGCGCATTCGTCGATGGCTTCACAGGCAAAAGGTCAGCAGACGCAAACCAAAATAAGTTCTTCTCAAATGGCAACGTCCAACACAAAACCACTATGGCAATGCCCGAAAATGTGGTCATCGCTTCGTTACAAAAAACATTTGGCACTCTTGCGGCAAGGTGCGTTTGGCTGAACATTTCAAAGGGAAACCAAAAATAGTTCGCAAGGCTTTCGATCACTACGTGGCAGTGAATTGTATTTGCTCTTTTACGGTCCGTCAGGCAACATTACATGAAAATTAGGGAGTAACATTTATGAAAACACTACTTGTACTATTGGGAGCATTGCTGTTAATCAATCCAGTGAATGCGCAGTGGAGCGAGGTCAAACAGAATCAATTGGTGACTTATGGAAAGGCTACTCTTTACTATCCGCCAGATAGAGTTCAGTTCTCTTTTGGCGTGCGAGGTTTAGGTTCAACTCTTGATGAGGCTATAAAGCAGGCCACGGAACGGGTGCTTCGGATTTCGAAAAAACTCCAGCAAGTTGGAATAGCAGATCGTCAGGTCCGAACATCATATTTTAACAGTGCGGACAATCCTGAAGGCAAGAGTTGGTGGTCGTCAAGCGGAGACTTCGCTGCCGCCTATGAGATGACGATCACCATCGATACTGTCTTCGACCTCGTTGAGCCTGCGATTGCCGCCCTGGCCACAGAACCAGTCGAACACTTAAGTCGGTTGGAGTTTTCTCTCCGTGATGATGCTGTCAAACGCCTGGAGGCTTGCAACGCAGCTGCACAAGATGCACGACGAAAAGCAGAACAGCTTGCATCGACGTTGGGCACAACCATCTCGGACGTGCTTTTTGTTGAAGACGAAAGTCAGGGCCCCATCCCATTGCCCGGAATTCCCATGAGGAGCATAAGCTCGGTGGCCGGTCTCCAAGCAGGCGTTAAGTCCGTTTTTCCTCCAACGCAGATTTCAGTCGATGGAAGGCTAAAAGTCATCTTTGAATTGCGTCGAAAGCAGTAGGTAAATCGTGAACGATGTTCTGACATTGATATTTCTTCTAGCCGTACTTGTGGTGGTAACAGGCATTTTCATTCGGATATGCGTTGGGCTACGACGCGGCGGCGGAAGTCTGACAACCATCGTGTTGGGCGCAACCGACGGGTTCCTGACACATGACAAGAGCAGGGCAGCAGAGACGATCGTAGATGAAAATGCAGGCAAGAAGTTCGAGCAATTGCCGTCGACTGACCCCAACAAGAAATAGTATCATGAGTAACCAAAACAATAATCGGAGGAGCGATGAAAATGTCAAGCTTCTTCCTGGCCCTTATGGTCTTCACCAACTCGTGCGCCTTTTCACAATGGACTACGCCGCGCCCTATTGATATTGTCAGCGCAATAGCTGAATATCCTCTCGGCATCGCGATTGGCCCACAAAGACAAATTGCAGTGGTAGCCATAAAACCGGAGGGGGTTGATACCCTTGTTTGCTATTTCTCCTCTGACAATGGGAGACACTTCTCCCGCACCGACATTGCCCACGGATGGAATGGAGGATTTCAAGGTGGATTCATTGGTTCTGTTGATGGCGTAGGCTTCGATAGCCACTCGAACCTGTTCATCCTGTGGCGAATGATGGAGTACGATGATGCCGTCGGTTGGTATTCATTCCGCATTTCCAAGTCAACAAATAACGGCGCATCATTTTCACTTTTCTGGGCGGCGTCATTTCTTGGGGGAACGACTACGTCAAATCTCAAAAGGGGGGCGTTGTTTATCGATTCGGATGATCGTGTCAACTGCATATGGGATTCTGTTCTATTTGCACGTACATATGTGTACACAAGATTGTCGTCAAATGGTTCAAGTGTACAACGCACGGTGCTGCCGGACGTTCCTGTGTCAAGTTGGCCTGCTTCTGTCGCCGTGCTTGCCCATGAGAACATAGTTCACGCAGCACTGAGCGCAAGAAAGCCTTCAGGCAACCAAAACCTGACAGGTTTATACTATTTTCAATCGACAGATGCAGGCGTCACTTTTTCTTCGACTGTCGCGATTGATACACTCAGTGCCAGAAACCCAAGCTTGATCCGATTCAACAACGAGTTACTGTTGATTCACGCGGTCGGCCTCCAAGATTACACCGATACGGCATTGGTATTGCGTCGTAAGGTAGACTCATCGTTTTCCGAACCTCGCCTACTGGTAAGCAACCTTGGCTCATACCTCCAACCAATTATAGTCCGAAGTCGTGATTCATCCCTTTTTGCAGTATACTCTCACTCTGATCAAACCAATTATGGTGTCTTATACTACGAAATGAGTGGGGCCAATAGTACCATAATCGATAGCCTCTTCTTACAGAATCACCACGCCGCCGACCTCGCGATTGATTCGCTCGGAGGAAAATACCTCGTATCAGTGTATCAGAATACGCTCTATCTTTCAACTAAGGATGTTCTTCTGAACGTCCCCGCTAATGACCAAGAGACTCCGGAAAATTTTCATCTCGGACAGAACTTCCCGAATCCATTTAATCCGAGCACAACAATCAGCTATCAGATCGCATCCAGAAGCCAGGACACTCTCAAGGTGTTCGATGTATTGGGTCGAGAGGTTGCAGTCTTAGCAAATCGAATCGAAGAACCTGGGAGTAGATCGGTATCGTGGGACGCGAGCAACGTCACGAGTGGCGTATACGTTTACCAACTCAGAGCTGGACCGCTCGTCGAGACGAGAAAGATGTTAGTCATAAGGTAAAATGAAATCGGCAGCATTCACACTCATTCTTTTCTTTTGCGGTTGTTCATCGACTTACACGGTCGAGTCAACTGACAAAGCGAATAAAAAAATCGGTAACGGTGCCGTCACAATCATCTCAAATACCGGCCAGGAATTTGATGCACGGGAAGCGCGTATCACTGACGATTCAATTCACTTCTTCGACGATGATAGCAACGACATTCGCACACTTTCCAGAGGAGATGTGAAATCGATTCAGAGAGTCGATCATGTGGTAGGCGCGGTGGAAGGAATGATATTGATAGGCGTAAGCTGCGGTGCGATCGGCTATATTTTGGCCTCCACATCCGGTGGCAGTGGCGGTCACCCTGGGGGTGCTGGCTTGGGAACAGTTTTCGGAGGAGCAATCGGAGGCGCGGCAGGATTACTGATTGGCGCTATTGATGGCCATCAATACACGTATGAGTTCGCTCAGGATTCTGCGGCGGTCAATACGAAGTAAGAAGGAAGTAATGGAAGCAACCCAAATTCGTCCATGTCCAAATTGCCGCGCCGGCGGTGCACATGCAAAGTTCAATGAGCCACCATTCATAGTTGTCCAGTGTCCCTCCTGTTCGCTCGTCTACCTTGGCAACATTCCCAGAGAAGATCGGCTGTACGACGAGTACTATAACGCTGCAGAGCCACGCTCAACCGAGTACCGGGCGAACTCAAGAGACCCGCGTTTGCGGGAACTCTATGCAATCAACCAACAACGAGTTGCAGGCATTAAGCCTCTCAAGCCAAACGGTAGCCTGCTCGATATTGGTTGCGGACGTGGACAGTTCCTCAAGACAGCAAGCGAACACGGATATGACGTACAAGGAATTGATGTTTCAGAGCGAGCTGTAACCTATGCCCGAAATGAGTTTGGTTTAAGCGCAGAAGT
>JBGPGQ010000199.1:0-6084 GCA_041483995.1 Bacteroidota bacterium | reverse complement strand
TCCAAGCAGCAACGAACTTATTTATGACAACTATAATGCGTTGGCAGTTGGATGGTCGCCAACCGACAGAGTCGGACACATATTTTGTTCCATCGCCCTTGGGCGGACCTCCGGGAATGTTCATTTTGGTTTTTACTGGGGCTCTCAAATTGCCGACCCGAAGAAAATACTGCTTGGCCAGGGCAGTCAGTACCGGTATATCCTCGTTCCTGACATAAACGATTTTCCAAAGGCGTACATCAAAAAACTCGCGAAAGAAGCATACGCCAACTCACTCGCCAAAGTAAAAGACAAAAAGCAAATCATGCACGGGCTAACAATCACAAAATCCGTGTCTGCTGCAAAGCGGGGCACAACAAAGAAGAAACCGAAATCCAAAAGGAGCTGACCATCATGAAGGAATTCATGTTGCTCATCCGTAACCAAGCCGACCATCAAGCGGCATGGCCACCTGAACAACACCGCGAGTTTCTAAGAAAGTGTGAGAGCTACATCGGCAACCTGAAGAAAGAGGGAAAGCTCATAGCAGCCCAGCCGCTCGTACGCGAGGGCACAATTGTTTCTGGTTCAAAAGGAGCATGGAAAGAAGTTCCGTTCAATGAAACCAAAGAAGTGCAGGTCGGATACTATCATATTCTTGCCAAAGACTTGAACGAAGCCGTTGCCATTGCAAAAGGAAACCCTGAGTTTGAATATGGAACAACTGCAAGAATAGAAGTTCGTCCGATTAAAACAAAAGAAACAACCACCGAGTATGTGTACCCCAAGTAGAGCATCGTCATGAACATCAGAAGAGCGGTACCAGACATCGCGTCCGAGCGGTTCGAGGAGAGCAGAAAGTTTTACACTGAATTTCTCGGCTTCAACGTGGGCATGGATATGGGTTGGATCGTAACGTTCGTCTCGCCCAGTAATCCGACCGCGCAGATCAATCTCCTTCGCTCATTGCCGGGAGAACAGCCACACCTGCAATTAGGCATCTCCATCGAGGTTGAAGATGTTCCCGCGCTCTACGCCAAAACTCAAGAGACCGGGCTGAAGATCGTGTATCCACTTACGGATGAACCGTGGGGCGTGCGGCGTTTCCACGTTGAAGACCCGAACGGCGTGGTGATTAACGTGATGAGCCACCTTCAATGAGGGGCGGCAATTCTAGGGCGTGGGAAATGAATCGTTCGATGGTCTCCGCAATCGCAGGAGGGCGAGGCGGACTTATCAGTCTGGGCTTCGCGATTTCATCGATAAGCTTTGTACTTCAAGTTCCACACTCTTCGACAGATGAAATCGCACCGACACCATGCCTGAATTGACCGAGCAATGTGTTGCGATTGCGGAAAGATTTCTTTTGAGCCAAAGGCTCATCCGCCTCTGGCGGAGGCTACTTTCTTTCTCGGAAAGAAAGTAACTGCATACCCTTCGGCTTCGCAAGTTCTCTTTCGAGGTTGACCAAAACAGTGGATTGCCATCCCACTTGATAGTATGACACCCCTCTTTTATTCTCCCCTTGAATAAGGGGAGAATGAGTTGATGTGGGATGACGTCTTTAAGAAGAAAACCCTTTCATGAGAATATGGTCATTGCATCCAAGACTTTTGGACGCGAGGGGTCTCGTCGCTTTGTGGCGGGAGACCTTGCTTGCCCAGAAAGTTCTTTCAGGTCAGACAAAAGGGTACCGGCATCATCCCCAGCTTGAACGATTTCAGTCCACCCCCAGCCCGCTAAAAGCAATCGGGGCGTATCTCTTTGTTGTTTATGGAGAAGCGAGCGAACGCGGTTACAAATTTGATTCGACGAAGATTAAACATAAAGGAGCTCGCTCGAAAATATCCGTTACGCGTGGACAAGTCTTGTATGAGTTCAAACATCTAAAGCGCAAAGTGAAGGTTCGGGATCCATTAGCATACAAACGAATCAAAGCGATCAAAAGGCCCGCAACCCACCCTTTGTTTACAGTAATTGCAGGCACAGTTGAGCGATGGGAGCGTGTGAAAGCTTCAAAACTCGCAAACAATTAATCGCACACTGGCAATCGTACATCGTTCTTCCTATCTTCATTACCATCCGTTTAACAGAAGGAGTTATCAATGATCGAGGGTACATGGGTGCCGATTGAAGCAGAGTTCAACGGCGAAAAGCTTCCCGCTGAGAGTCTTAAACAAATGAAACTTCTGCTCAAGGGTAATACGTATGCCGCCCGCATAGGCGGCGTGATTGATCGTGGAACGATTTCATTTGAACCCGCGAAAAAGGCCCTGGGGTTGAACATTACGGGAACTGATGGTCCCAATAAAGGGAAGACGATCAAAGCCATTTACGAACTGAACAATGAAACGATGAAAGTATGTTGCAATCTTGGCGGCCAGTCACGACCGGAAGAGTTCAAAACCGGCACAGATCTGTTTCTTGTTACCTACAAACGAGAATGATGTGTAATGTCCCCCAAGCCCGTTTCACATTCAACCGCCGAACAGTACGCATGGGGTAACGATTGCGATGGCTGGCATCTCCTGAAGCGGGACGATCTGAGTGTTATTCAGGAAAGAGTTCCACCGCAACGATCAGAGATCAAGCATTACCACTCACGCGCGCGTCAATTCTTCTACATTCTTGCGGGTGAAGCGACAATGGTAGTGGAGGATGTCGAAATCACACTCCGGCAAGGTGAAGGGCTCGAGGTACCTCCACAAGTTCCTCATCAGTTTCGGAATGATTCACGTGCTGATGTAGTGTTTCTTGTTATCTCCGCGCCGAAGAGTCACGGTGATCGAGTCAATTTCTAGTCTGAAAAACCCCATCGAAGCTTATCAGACGCACAGCAATACAGGAACTATCCATGGATTTTGATCTTAGTGAATGGCTTAACCTGGTCTTCCGATGGATCCACGTCTTTGCCGGAATCCTGTGGATCGGGCAGACGTATTTTTTTACCTGGTTGGACGGCCGTTTCTCCGAATTGATTGATGGGAAGGAAGATCCTGAAAAACGTATTTGGATGGTCCACAGCGGAGGCTTTTATGTGGTGGAGAAACAAAAAGTCCCGAAGCTTATGCCGACCACACTCCACTGGTTCAAGTGGGAAGCTGCCATCACGTGGATGAGCGGAATTGTATTGCTGACGCTTGTGTATTATTTTGGCGGACTGATGGTGAATGAGTATGTGAGCGAAGGGAAGGCGATCCTTGTCGGAGTGGGGTTCCTGTTGGTGGCATGGCCTGTGTACAACACAATCTGGCGTTCTTCTCTTGCAAAGGATGAACGCGTTGGAGCTGCCATATCGTTTGCGCTTGTCGTCCTGGCCGCGTACGGGCTTTCGAATTTCATGGACGGGCGAGCGATGTATATCCATATTGGTGCAATGTTCGGGACGCTGATGACGATCAATGTGTGGCAGGTGATCCTGCCGGCACAACGGAAGTTGGTCGCCACACTCAATGCCGGACAAGCACCTGATCTCGAGCTTGCGCGCCGCGCCAAAACGCGCTCGAAGCACAACACCTTTATGGTTGTTCCAGTCGTCTTCATCATGATCAGCAACCATTTTCCCACGGCATCGTATGGTACGTCAATGAACTGGCTTGTGCTGTCGATCCTGGTGCTGGTTGGCTGGGGCGCAGCAACGGTTCTGCGAAGAGCCTGACAGTTCAAGCGTAAAGTTGATCCAGAAAACCGTAGGCGGCGTGGTGGGTTAGGATTCAAAAAAATGTCAATTGAAAGTACTCACAACGGAGGTTGCATGGCAGCATTTAGAATAATAATCATTTCTCTACTTTTGAGCTCAGCATTGTTTGCCCAGGAATCGACAAGCATAGTGAATAATCCTCAAATGAAAAATTCCTTGTCAAAGCTCGAGAGGGAGCTTGTGACAAGGCATGGAGAAAAACAGCGCGAACGTATTGAGCTCGGCCTGCACCAGGTTGCAAGCTTCTGGCGTCCGGCTGACGGAGAGGTAAATGCATTCGAGGAGTTTGTGCGAGCAAACTTTGCGGGCGATCAGGCAGCGCTTGACACAATGTTCAACAGATACGAGCATCTTCTCGAACAGCTCGATGGTCATATGCTGGAAATCGGGCGCGCCTTTCGAACCCAAGCAGATCTCGATCTCGGACCGATGCTTCCGTTTGATGAGGTGTTCAGTGGATATGATCCATCGGCGCACGTGAGCGATGATTTTTTTCAGAATAAGCTTGCGTTCACGGTTCTCCTGAATTTCCCCCTCACAACACTCCAACAACGGTTGACCGATGGTGAGCGGTGGACACGGCGCCAATGGGCAGAGGTTCGTCTGGCCCAGCGTTTCTCAAAACGCATTCCGGCAGACGTTAATCTTGCAATTGCGCAAGCAGCAGCCGAGGCTGACCAATACATCGCGGAATATAACATATGGATGCACCATCTTGTCAACGGTCATGACCATCGCTTGTTTCCTCCCAAACTCAGACTTCTTTCACACTGGAACCTGCGCGATGAAATCAAAGCTGACTACAGTGACTCAAAGGAGGGCCTTGAAAAGCAACGAATGATTCAACAGGTGATGGAAAGGATAGTAACGCAGACGATTCCCGCGGCCGTTATCAACAATCCGCATGTTGATTGGGACCCGTTTACCAATGAGGTGCAGCGGGCCAGTGTTGAGGATTCTGATACACCCGCGCCTCCCGGTCTCGCGGGAAACGCCCCCGAACCGGACACACGCTATGCGACTCTTCTGAACACCTATCTTGCATCGAGAAAAGCCGATCCATATTCTCCCACCGCGCCAACACTGATTGCGCGACGTTTCGATGAGAACCGGGAGATCCCGGAAGCCCGTGTGAAAGAGATGCTGGTACAGGTTCTCTCTTCGCCATTGGTGCCCCGCGTTGCACGGTTGATTCAATCACGGCTCGGTCGACCGCTTGAACCGTTCGATATCTGGTACAATGGGTTCCGTGCACGCGGCGCTTACACAGAAGCGCAGTTGGATGAGATCGTCTCAAAAAAATACCCGACCGCTGCCGCATACAAGAACGATATTCCGAATCTTCTGATGAAGCTCGGGTTCACAAAGGAACGCGCAACATATCTTGCCAACAACATTATTGTAGATCCCGCCCGTGGGTCCGGCCATGCTTCGGGAGCTGCAATGCGCTCAGAGAAAGCGCATCTGCGAACCCGCGTGGAAAAGGGCGGAATGAACTACAAGGGTTTCAATATTGCTGTGCACGAGATGGGGCACAATGTGGAGCAGACGTTTTCGCTTAACGATATTGACCATACTTTGCTTCAAGGAGTTCCCAACACCGCTTTCACTGAAGCTCTTGCATTTGTATTTCAGGGACACGACATGGAGCTGCTCGGACTGACAACGCCGGACGCGAAAAGTGAAGCGATGAAAACCTTGAATGATTTCTGGGGAGCCTACGAAATTGCAGGTGTTGCACTTGTTGATATGGGTGTTTGGCACTGGATGTACGATCACCCCAACGCCAAACCTGCTGAGTTAAAAGAGGCGACGCTGCAGATTTCAAAAGACATCTGGAACACGTATTATGCTCCGGTTTTCGGAAAGAAGGACATTGTTCTCCTCGGCATTTATTCGCATATGATTCATTCGTTTCTCTATCTTCCCGATTATCCGCTTGGCCACATGATTGCTTTTCAAATCGAGGAACAGATGAAAAAGGCGGGAAGCATCGGATCGGAGTTTGAACGGATCGCAAAGGTAGGAAGCGTTGCGCCCGACATCTGGATGAAGAATGCAACGGGAGCGCCGGTGGGACCGCACGCGTTGTTGACAGCAGCGGGGCAGGCGCTTGACCAGATGGGTACAGAGAAATAATTTCTGCCTTTGCACTAGCCTCATACGATTGTCATGCACCTACAATTCCAGGGCGCTGCACGCACTGTGACAGGTTCCATGCACATGCTTACGGTGCAAGGCAACACCATCTTGCTCGACTGTGGCACATACCATGGACGGCGGGAGGAGGCCCGTGCGCGGAATAGTGATTTTCCCTTCAACCCTTCATCGATTCAAGCGGTGGTTCTTTCCCACGCGCACATCGATCATAGCGGCAACCTTCCGACCCTCGTAAAGCAAGGGTT
>JBGPGQ010000198.1:0-6096 GCA_041483995.1 Bacteroidota bacterium | reverse complement strand
CTTTGCGACCTTCTCGCCCAATTTTTCTGTCAGCGAAAAGAACTCATCAGCATCCCCGGTGGCCTCTTCGGTTGCAAGAATTTCACTTGTCTCCACCTTCACCAATCTTGCAAGCAGTTTGATCTGATCTTTGACTTTGATAAAACTGCCAAGGAGAATGGTATGAACGCCAAGCTGTTTACCGACGCGTACAGCGGAACCGACATCGAACTTTCCGGGATTGTTCTCAAGCCCTATCTCGTCAAGAATCCACTGGATACGCTCCCGCTCCACAACCTTCAAAGTTACCACGCCTTCCAGTTGGTTGATCATCAGCTCGGCAAACCCTTTTTCCATTGGATCAAACTTCTCTTTGTCATCCACGGAGCGGTTCTTGAAATCAAGAATCGCAATTGTTTTGACGCCGGGGTCGGGAAGCTCAACAGCCGTCGTACCAGACTTGGTCTTCCTCACATCATAGTACAGTTTCATCAGAGGTGGGCATTCAGCATCAGGATCAGGTTCGATCATCGGAGGTTCCAGCTCAAGCAAACTCGTAAGCGCCGACTTCGCTTTCTCAGTCAGGTTCTTGGCAAGGTATGCGCGGCCGAGAGATAGATAGACCTCCTTCAGATCTTTCTTCTCGATTGTTTTGTCGCTCGCCAGATCGGTCAGCAATGCTATTGCGTCGTCATACTTTGCCGCCGCGTAGGCATCCATGGCCTGTTTCATCTTTTGCTCTGAGTCTTTTCCGCCGTCCATCCCGAGGATGGAACCCGCCGGAAGCACGGCAAGGAATAGCAACAGAAGAAGACCCGACATCATGCCCCGTCTATGGGCAACCTGTTCCCGTGTAGCATCTGATTTTTGCATTGTCATTTCCTCCTTTACGTAATAGACAAAATTACTTCTTTCTCAAATTGAAAACAAGCTGATATACATTTTCTTTGAAGGCTGGCATGATGGTAATTTCCTTGTCACCTTCAACCGTTTCATAGCCAGCCCTCGTCACCGTGACGCGATGTTTGCCTACACCAAGAGGATATCTGTCTTTGGGAGTTGAAACATCAGTGTTTTTGCCATCGATCATGATTGTTCCCCACACAGGCAACGATTGAATGCTAACGTAACTTTCGAAATAACACGTGATGGTTTTTGTTTCTCCCGGTGTCAGGGTGAGCTGCAGTATCTTCGAGCCATACACCGGATGCTCAAAAAGAATTGTGCGTTCACCCGATGCAACTTCCACGGTGGTTACTTGATTTGTGTTTCCGGATCTCATGGTCCCATCAACGGTAACAAACCCGGTTGGCATCGCACGAAGCGATAGAGTTGCCATCCCTGTTTGCTTTGATTGCTCTTTTGGCTGACTCCCTTTCGCTTTCCCGCTTTTGGTTGAAGAAGCGGGAGGAAAATTCTCTGCCGTCTCCGGCGGAGCAGTTTGTATTTTTCTTAAGGGCACACCGATGGAAACATTTTCACCCTTTGTGAGAACAAGAGCTGTATCCTTGGTGTAATATCCTTCCCGATCAAGACGCAATGAGAGATTTCCAGGCCTGACTGTAATATTTGTCAATGGGGTCATGCCGACGGAATCCCCATTGAAAAAAACTTTCGATCCATTTGGTTCCGAAGAAATTGAGAGTGTTGTGCTCGGAGAAGACATCCACAAACGTAGAGCAAAAAACAGAACCACAGCAGTAACACCCGCTATCGCAAGATATACCATTCGTCTGGATTTCGTCTGCGGATCAAAGGACCGCGAACCGCCACGATCAATTGTGGTGCCCTTGTCCACGACAGGGAGAGGAATTTGTACTTTCTCCAGCGCAGTCCACATTTCGGCTGCTGTTTGAAACCGCTTCGCTGGATCTTTGTCTATCGCTTTCATGACAACTTTGACAAGGTCCTTTGGAAGATCCGGTCTCAGGCGGTCTGGTGGTGGAATCTTTCCTTCAACAATGGCTTGACGAATTGAAAAATCAGTATCCGATTCGGTGAAGGGTGTCTTTCCTGTAAGCGTTTCGTACAGTGTCATTCCGAGCGAGTAGATGTCGCCGCGCTGATCCACATTTGCCAGGCCACGAACCTGTTCTGGAGACATGTAGAACAACGTCCCGCCCGTCCCCATTGTCATGGTCACGGCCGAGGTCTGTTGGATCTTTGCTAGTCCAAAGTCTGTTACTTTGACCACGTCATCCTTGGTAAGCATAACGTTGCTGGGCTTGATGTCGCGGTGAATGATACCGGCTTTATGCGCATGATCAAGGGCAATCAACAATTGCTTGAAAATTGCGAGCGTCCTTGAAAGAGGTAATGCTCCCATTTCGCTAATCTTATCCGCCAGTGTGTTGCCTTCAACATATTCCATCACAATACAAAAACCAAACTCACTCTCGCGTAGCGCAAAGATACTGACGATGTTTGGATTTTGTAATTTCGCAAGCGCCTTCGCCTCAGATTGAAAACGTTTTAGGAAGTTCTCATCACTGGCAAGTCTTGCATCCATCATCTTCAACGCAACGTCGCGATCCAGCGTCGTATCCTTGGCTTTGTACACGACACCCATGCCGCCTTTGCCAAGAACCTCCGTGATCCGATAGTTGTCGATAACCTTGCCGATGATTATTGCATCCATTATGCGCCCATAATCCTATTGATAAAACTATCGCCACCACTCACGTGCACCACTTGCACCGTTATGTTGTCCTGACCACCCCGTTCGTTGGCAATGGCGGTGAACATTTCACATGCCTCCTGCGGTGAGTGTGAAAGCACAGTATTTTGCATTTCACCCTCTTCCACATAATTGGAAAGCCCGTCGGTGCACATCAGGAAGTAGTCATTTGTTCCGAGGTCGATGTTATCGAGAACGTCCACTTCCGCTTCCGGTCGGGTGCCAAGAGCCCGGTAGAGATGTGACCGTTCAGGATGATAGCGGGCTTCCTCTTTTGTAAGAATGCCACGACGCTCCATTTCTGCAACGGTCGAGTGATCCTGCGTGAGCTGGGAAATTCTCTTTTTTGTGATATGATAAATCCTGCTGTCTCCAATGTGAGCGATATATGCATGGTCATCCTGCAACACCAGTGCCGAGCAGGTTGTCCCCATTCCGCTGAGTTCGGGATGATCGACGCTGTACTGAAAGATGTGTTCGTTCGCGCTCATCAGGGCCTGCCGCAAACATTCGCCGATATTTCCCTGGGACCCTGCAAAATATTCTTCTTGAATTGTCTGCACAGCAAGCTGGCTCGCTTCGCGGCCGCCTTTATGACCACCCATCCCGTCGGCAATAATAAAAAGCTGTCCCATCGGCAATGAAAGATCAAGACTGTCCTCGGGAAACTTTCCAACACAATCCTGATTATCGGACCTGACCCTCCCGACATCGGAGTTGTTGCCGTATGTTATCGTTCTCACGATTGAAGAATCTCCACTTCAACGGTACCAGTGGGTTTCACCATACAGGCCAGCCGGCACTCGCCCGGCACAACGTTACAAATGTCTTCCAGCGTCCCCTTTTCATCACCCCCTAATGGATTGAGGTTCTCCTTGCCCGAAACGATACGAACAGGATCACTCCCGCAAATCCCTGCATGGCACTCTGCCACGATCTTCACACCGTTCTTTTCAGCAATGTCGCAAATCGTCTGGCCTTTGGTAAAGGTAACACTTTTCCCAACATTCTTAAAGGTGACTGACAGCCCACCCGATACACTCTCGACAGGTTTGGAAGGTGTTTGCTCTTTGGGTTTCGGGGGAGGAGGAATTGAGACCCGTGTACTTACTCTCACTTTTTCAGGTGGTTTTTCCTGTTGGAGACTGAGCAAGAAGTTCTGACGCCCGACCCTGAACTGATCCCCCGGTTCGATCTTTACTGCATCTCTGACTTTAAGATACGTTCCGTTGAGACTCTTCAAATCTTTGATAATGATCTTCCCATCTCTAAGAACAATCGAGAGATGGCGGCGGGACATAGCCACATCGCGACTGTCAAGAGTGACATCCGGTGCTTCCCTTCCAACAACAATTGTTGAATCTGAAAGGGGGTACCAATCAACACGCTGTCCCGTTTGGTTGTAGTGCGTGAATGAAGCATCCTGGCCCCTCATTTGAAAGAGAAGGAATTGTCTTCCTGTGCGGATAAGATCGCCATCATCGACTTCGATTGGCTTTCCTTCCGGCACCCGGAGGAAGACACCGGTTGAGCTTCCGTCATCTCTGAGAAAGTAACCCTTATTGTCATGAGAAATCGACGCATGTCGCTCGGAAAGAAGCTCATCTTCGGGAAAAACAATCTCACAGAACTTCCGGCCGATCGTTGTCACACCAAACTCTTTGAGCTGGAATTCCTCTTCTTGCACACCTCCCGGTAGTATGCGAACCAGGTATGATGCGCTTTCCTTTTTCTCGGCTTCCGATGCGGCGAGTCTTGCTGCATCAGGCGGTGACTGGGCAAAGATGGTGGCAAGTGCCGCGGCCTCTGGCTTTTTGCTCTCTTTTTTCTCCTTCTCTTCCTCAAAATCGAGCTCGATGCCAAATTCTTTTTTTCCGGCAACTTTCTGAGCGACAACTTTGGCAACCAGAACACCGTCCCTCATTGCCGCTTTGATGTTGCCCCGGTGCTTCAACTCCTTAAACGAAGCGGGGTCACTATCGAAGTTGTCAGTCTCCAGATAGGCTTGACTGAGAATATCGCCAATCAGGTAAACATTGGGCTGTTGCGTCTCGAGAACCTGAGTTACAACCATTCGTTTCTTATTCGTTGGCCCGCCTGTCGCCATCTGGATACCCAACGAGTTCAGGAACGCCTCCGGAATATCTTCCCCGATGCAGGCAATGCACAACTGCTTGGCAAACTCAAGATGCAACGTTTCGCTTGGCCGCCCGGCAATCGATTTTCGGTCTGTTCGCAGTGAGAGATACTCTTGTTTATCATCTGCTGTCACGATCGCGACGGGTTCGCTGTTCGGGAAATAGCGGATGTTGCCATTGCCCATATAGGCTTCGAAGAATACATCGGCAAGCGCCTTCGAAACTTTAGGCAGCTTATCACCACGATACGCCCAGTACACGGCTGATGCATCAGCCGCCTTAACCTTTGCGTTCGAGATCCAAATAACTGCTTCGGCAGCCGACGTCCCACCACCTATGATAAGCGCTGGTCCACCGACATATCCATTCGCGTCGGAAAGGCGGTACGCAACTCCATCAGTGTTACCGGGAATGTCGAACCTTCTCGGTACGCCGCGCCCGATCCCGATCGCAATATGTTTGGCGCGAATAATCTGCTCCGACTTCGCGTTGTGGTTCCATGCTTTCACTCTCCACGTACCATCGGACTGGCGTTCTATCCCAAGCAACTCGATCCCGACCTGAGCCGGAATGTTGTTGTCACGGTACAACGCCTTCCACGCATCGACCATTTCATCTTTGTCAATTGCGAAGAAATTCAGCAGCGAGATCAATTCCCCACCCTTGGGAAATCTCATCTGATCACCGCCGCCAAAGTCCGGCAGTATTTGCTTATCCTTGGGATAATCGCGGATACGTTTCATCACGTCATCGTAATCGATCACCAAAGCCGAGAGACCGAGTTCCCTGGCGTGGAATGCAGCAGCGGTTCCGGCAGGACCTCCGCCAACGACGAGCATGTCCAACACTTCAGGTAGTTTCACAGGCGATTTCAGGACAAGACTTCCATCAGATTGATATTCAACAGGCGTACTCATTTCCTCCTCAGAGTTGCGATCACAACACCAAACATCAGCACCACACCCGGCTGTATCTCAATTTCGGAAGTGATCTTTCTGTCGCCAACAAACGTATGGTTCTTGCTGCCGAGATCCTTGAGTTTCACATTTCCTTCTTTCACCGTCAACACTGCGTGCTTGCGGGAAAGCGAGCCATCTTCGATCCTAATTTCGCATCCTGCTTCTCTGCCGACGGTATTCTCTCCTTCCTTGAGTGTAAATGATGGGGGACTTGCTTTGATATTTTTGAATTCAAGAACGAATATCGTGCTTGCTGCAGAACCTTGCTCTTCTGCTGGGATGATTGGAGCTTTGGCTTGTCGGTCCTGTCTCGAGTCAACGCCGGGGATCATCGGCATCGGTG
>JBGPGQ010000197.1:0-6112 GCA_041483995.1 Bacteroidota bacterium | reverse complement strand
GATTTCAAAATAGCTGATAAGATAATTACCAATTTCCACATGCCGGAATCAACGCTGCTCATGCTGGCGGCTGCGTTTGCCGGACGCGATTTCATTATGCGCTCGTACAAGAAGGCGATCAGAGAGGGATACCGCTTTTATAGTTACGGCGATGCAACGCTGATGATATGAACTCGAACATTCTCTAGCAGCCAGAACATGGTCTTTGCATATTTCCGATGAAACTTGCGTTACTGATACTGCTGAACGTTATCATCGTTGCGGTATTCATCCGGCTGTTCCGCAAGAAGGGCCTGCTTTCGTACTTCGATGGCGGGCGATGGTGGCTTACCTGGCTTTCCATCGCCGTCATTACGTTGATGGACGAGCTCA
Organism: Bacteroidota bacterium; assembly: GCA_041483995.1. Taxonomy (GTDB): domain Bacteria; phylum Bacteroidota; class Ignavibacteria; order UBA10030; family UBA6906; genus JBGPGQ01. Next base: position 5,740 of record JBGPGQ010000197.1, on the reverse strand, counting down.
CCTCGATTTTCTATGCCCCGAGTGAAGCACACCGGTTTATCGGCTCGTACGCAATTGCGTTTATCGCGATAACTTCACTTGTGATGCGGTTTCTCTCAACCCGCATGGTTGAGATTGCAGAAATCCTTGAGCACCACAATATCCGGGGCGGGGGCGTGTATTCGTTCTCATATTTTGTCCTCGGACCCACACTCTCTTTTATTGCTGTTTCCTCCATCCTGGTTGATTACGTTCTCACCGCTTGTATTTCCACTGTGAGCGCTGTTGAAAACGGACTGACCTTCCTATCTTTTTCTCAGGGACAAAAGATCGGCTTGCAGTTTGGTATTGTCTGGGCTATTGCCGGCCTTAATATCCTTGGCATCAGAGAGAATGCGAGGTTTACGTTTGGCATTTTCTTTGTTGTTGCCGCGGTGTTGTTGACGTTGCTCGGTTCGGCAATCTATGAGTCATCTCCTGCTTCCTGGAAAACCATTGGTGAGAGTTTTACATACTCCGGTATGAGGGTGAACGACCTCGGGTTCTTCGGTGGCTTTCGTTTTATCATCGTGTGCGTTTCAGGCTGTATTCTCGCGTATTCAGGGATCGAATCTGTGGTTCAAACAGCCGGCCTTGTCAAAAGCTGGCGTGATATTGCAAGGGCATATGTTTTTCTTGCCGTGACAATTGGAATTTTCACGCCGATCCTTTCGGCGTTGGTGTTGAGTTCCGGTCTGGATCCGGCGAAACATGAGACCGATCTCATCACACAATATGCAGCTGCGCTCAACGGGATTCCCTTTGGGCTGATTGTCGGTGTGATTGCCAGTATAGCCTTGATAATGGCTGTGAACACAGCTTATGTAGCTTCGAGTGAGCTTATGGAGCGTGTGGCGCATCGATATAACTTCATGTGGATCATAAAGACAAACAGCCGGCAGTCCCTGTATCGTATTCATATCCTCAGCGCTCTCTTTTTTTCGTTCATTATTATCTTAACACAAGGAAGTCAGAAAATTCTGGCGGAGATGTACGCCTTGGGTTTGGTTGCAAGTTTTACCATCAACATGGGAAGCCTATTGATTTACAGGTATTTTACGGGTACAAAAGAAGTTCGGGAATACAACACATCCCGCACTGGAACACTTGCTGTTTTTATTCTTTTGGTAGGCTGTTTCGTTTACCTGAGCGTGAGCAAGCCGTACGGTATTGCGTTGTGGTTGACTTCAACGGTGTTCTTCCTTTCTGTTGGGTTGCGAGTGGCGCGGAAACGAGCGCCCGAGAGGGTTGAGATCGAGAAAACCGACACTCCTCTGCAACTGGTTTTTGCGCTTGCGGATGCACCGGGTGACACACTTGACGTGTACTTCAAGCGTCCCAAGGAAGAAGGAGGCAAGCCGGATGAGAATGTTGCCTACGTGAGCTTCTTTTCTCCGAGAGCAGGAATTCCACCCCGTTTGGCGCCGAACCACTATCGATTTGCCTTGGCTGGTCAGGGATTGTTTGAGAGCATCACCGAGCTCATCTATGTGCTCAAGTACGAGCTGCCTCACAAAAAGATCACCATTCATTTTGGCTGGCCACAGTCATCGTGGGTTGATCGTCTTTCCATTGGGGTGATGGTATATAGTATGATGAAACTGCCCAAAATGTTTCCCGAGTTCACATTTATGATAGAGCATTTCGGAAAAAAGGATGCTTAGGGTTGGCGTTGTCATCCCGGCGGGAGGAACAGGGAAGCGCATGGGAGCGAAGGTGCCGAAGCAATTCCTTTTGCTCGGAGGTAGGTCGGTCCTCCAGAGAACACTAGCACGGTTCGAGTCAATAAGCGATGTAAATGAAATAGTTCTTGTTGTGCCGAAGAACTACTGGGAAAGGGCTCGATCATTGGTGAAGAGAGTAGGATTCCGGAAGGTACGCCATGTTGTTGTCGGGGGAAGACAGAGACAGGATTCTGTGTGGAATGGTCTGAACGCGTTCGAACTCAAACCGGATATTGTACTGGTTCACGATGCCGTTCGGCCGATGGTGACTGATAAGGTTGTTAAGAGGGTGATTCGCAAAGCTGTGGAATGCCAGGCCGCTGCAGTTGGAATTCGCCTCAAAGATACAGTAAAGGTTGAACGGCGGAAGGGCTTCTTTACTCACACTTTGAATCGGAGCAAGCTGTGGGCAGTCCAAACACCTCAAGGGTTTCAGTTTGACTTGCTTATGAGGGCGCACAGAGTTGCCAGAAGAAAAGGGCTGAAGAGCACTGATGAGGCGTCACTCGTCGAACGCCTCCGGATGCCCGTTGCAATTGTTGAGGGGGATGAGAAAAACATCAAGATTACCACAAAGCAGGATCTTGAAATGGCCAGGTTGTTGCTAAAATAAAGGGTATTTGCAAATCTTGATCCATTTGCATATCTTGTGTCCCGTATGTTACCAATAGCGATCATATCGATTCTCAGTTACCTTGTTGGGTCTATCCCAACAAGCATCATTGTTGCAAGAATCAGGCGGGGGATAGATATCCGTCAGCATGGCAGTGGGAATGCCGGTGGGACGAATGTGATTCGGGTTCTCGGCTGGAAAGTCGGTCTCTTCGTGATCGTCATTGACATAGCCAAAGGTTTGGCTGCGACAATGGTTATTGCCCGCATGATGTACGGCCCGATCCCGTTCGAGAACAAAACACCATTTGATGACTTTACGGTGGTGCAAATTATTGCAGGGTGCGCTGCCATGCTTGGTCATGTCTGGACACTCTTTGCGGGATTCAAAGGGGGCAAAGGCATAGCAACCGCATGTGGGATGTTGATTGGTGTGGCTCCAGTAGAAGTTGCCGTTTCGCTGGGTGTGTTCACCATCGTGTTGCTGATTTCGCAGTATGTCTCGCTTGGCTCATTGAGCGCTGCTGTGGCGTTCCCGTTAACGATGTTTTTCCGAGAAAATATTTTCATGGTGGATATTGAAGGATACCATACACTTATCTTCTTCAGCATCGGAATCTCACTTCTGATCATTTACACTCATCGTGCGAATATCCAGCGTCTGTTGAAAGGGACTGAAAACCGGATCAACAGAGTCCCACTCTTCGGTAAAAAATAAATCGCTCTTGTGCCCGGCCCTTCTAGTATTCACTACCGTTAGTTCTTAACCTTCTAACCATAGCTCTCTATGCGAATAGCCGTTCTCGGTGCTGGTAGTTGGGGAACGACCCTTGCTATTCTGCTCGCGAATAATTCACATCAGGTTTCGTTGTGGTCATACCGCGAAAGCTATACGCAGACCATCCGAAGTACCCGTCAAAACCCTGCCTTCCTTCCGGGCATTCATATACCGGAGACCATTGATGCAACAAGCGACCTGGGTGCTGCGGTAGAAGACAGTGAAATGATTGTGGCCGCAGTTCCCGCACAATACGTTCGTACTGTAATGTCGCAGCTCAAACACTTGTTGTCCGGGCGGCTTCTTGTGGTCAATGTGGCAAAGGGAATTGAGAAGGGGACGCTGATGACAATGTCGGAAATGTTGCATGATGCTCTCCCTTCGTTGCAACCAGGAAATATTGCCACGCTCTCCGGCCCAAGCCACGCAGAAGAAGTCAGTCAGAAGATACCGACAACCGTGGTAGCAGCGTCGGCTGATGCAGAAACTGCGAAGATTGTCCAGTCGGTATTCATGACACCGTATTTTAGAGTGTATGCCAGCACCGACTTGCGTGGTGTGGAGCTTGGCGGCTCCCTCAAGAACGTTATCGCGATTGCGGCAGGTGTTGTGGATGGTGCAAATCTCGGTGATAACACCAAAGCTGCGTTGATGACGCGCGGGATTGCCGAGATTACGCGAATGGGCGTCGCGCTCGGGGCGAAGGAGCGTACGTTTTCGGGCCTCTCAGGAATCGGCGATCTCATGGTGACGTGCATGAGCCGTCACAGCCGGAACAGGCATGTGGGTGTGGAGATTGGGAAAGGCCGTCCGCTCGCGGATATACTGAAAGAAATGGTGATGGTTGCCGAAGGTGTCGAGACGACGCAATCGGCAAGGGACCTGGCCCAGAAAGTTGGAGTGGAAGTCCCCATTATCAACGAAGTGTACAAGATGCTGTTTGAAGGGAAGAGTCCTCAAGACGTGTGCTATGATCTTATGACGAGGGATCCGAAGGGGGAAGTGTAGGAAGTAGATTGTGCAAAGTGTCCGTGCCTATCAAAAAAACTCCCGCCGTTTCGAGCGGGAGTTTTCTTGTGGGCCCTTTGTAATTTTTAGATAAACAGTGGGGCCAACACCAGTGTAATCGTACTGAGAAGTTTGATCAGAACGTGCAATGACGGCCCTGCCGTATCTTTAAACGGATCCCCGACCGTATCACCAACAACCGAGGCTTTGTGCGGATCCGATTTTTTCCCGCCGTACGCACCGGTTTCAATATACTTTTTCGCGTTGTCCCATGCACCACCACCGTTGTTGAGAAAGAGTGCCACCAGAATACCCACGATCGTTCCAACCATCAACAATCCACCAACAACTTCAGCCCCGCTTGCACCGTGTACCGGTGATCCCGAAGCAACATAGAGCCACTTGAAAAGAAGTCCAACGGCAATCGGCATGCCGACGACAAGGAGCCCGGGCATCACCATCTCCCGTAATGCTGCCTTTGTGGCGATATCGACGCATTGGCCATAGTCGGGTTTGGAAGTGCCCTTCATGATACCGGGGTTATTCTTGAACTGCTCGCGCACGTTGTTGATGATCGCATACGCAGCGCGTCCAACTGCCTTGATTGCCATCGATGAGAACAAGAACACGAGAACTGCGCCGAACATCGCGCCGACGAATACTTCCGGTTTGTTTAAATTGATAACACCTTCGAAACTCGGCATGTAAATCTTGACTTCATCGATGTATGCGCTGAAAAGAAGGAACGCCGCCAGCGCCGCAGAACCAACAGCATATCCTTTCGTCAGTGCCTTGGTTGTATTGCCGACTGAATCAAGACGGTCGGTGCGCTCACGGATTTCGTGAGGCTGCTGGCTCATCTCAACAATGCCGCCGGCATTGTCTGTAATTGGACCAAATGTATCCATTGCAAGGATATAAGCAGCGGTACCGAGCATACCCATTGTTGCTACTGCAGTTCCAAACAGTCCGGCATTATGCAGACCGGAGTGGTTTCCAAGGAAGTATGCGCTGACGATTGCGATAGCAATTACAAGGACGGGGTAACCGGTTGATTCCATTCCAACCGCAATACCTGCAATGATATTTGTTGCGGGGCCTGTTTGCGATGCTTCCGCAATCGATTTCACCGGTCGGTATTTGTACTCAGTGTAGTATTGTGTGATGAGAACGAAAGCGATCGATGTGAGGACACCAATCAGTCCGCACAGGAAGAAATTGAAATAGAACTCGGGGCCGAGTAACCATCTGGATGCAACGAAGAACCCGACCATTGCGAGTGCAGCCGTAATATAATAGCCGCGGTTCAGGGCTTTCATCGGGTCTTCCTTGTCGTTCGTCTTGACGGTCATAATACCGATAATCGATGCGAGGATACCAAAAGCACGCGCAACGAGCGGGAATAGGAGCACACCGAGCAATGTCAGTCCCTGTGCTTCGAAGACCGCAGCATTGGCATTGTACAGTCCGGCCGCGAGAATCATCGCGCCGATATTTTCTGCAGCAGTGGATTCGAAAAGGTCAGCGCCGCGCCCGGCACAATCGCCAACGTTGTCCCCGACAAGGTCTGCGATAACTGCAGGGTTGCGCGGATCATCCT
>JBGPGQ010000196.1:0-6155 GCA_041483995.1 Bacteroidota bacterium | reverse complement strand
CCCTCCTTAAATAAGGAGGGGAGGGGGCTTCGCTGTTTGATTCACTCTCCAGGCGATGGTCATTCTGAACGAAGTGAAGAATCTGACTACGCCAGACCCGATTGCAGTGGGACTAACATTCCTGTTTGTCCGAAATTCCTGGCATACCTCGTAGTACTACGGGGCGACACAAGTATGTTTCGCAGTTGCTTTTCAAATTTTCAAAGTGTACACTACCACAGCTTCATTCGATACCCGACCGACGAACAGACGCAAATCTCTTTTCGAGAAAGTGAGAAACCGAATCGAGTAGTTGAGAACACCTCGTTACAGCTGTTACAAATTCCAAAACAATATTCCTCTTACGTTACTTTTCCCGGTACTGCATTTGATCGTTCAGGATGCATTTGCTTTTCTCGTAAGGAAATAAAAATCCACTCATCTCACTAAAAACAAAGGAGCTTCCATGAGAATCTCTCGAACACTTCATGGGTCTGTGCTGGGGATGCTCTGTGTTGTCTTGTTTGCGGCTTCACATGTTGGGTATGCGCAGGGAAGCTGCGATGCGCCTGATAACGGTGGCACTGCAACGCTACCCGCGGGCTGCTCGTACCTGGCGCCATTTGGAACAATGGTCATCGTTAACGGATTGGCTCCGGGTGATACGATCAAGTGCACGCCTACGTGGACCAATTTCTCCTCGATTGTTACCTCCCCCGGAGGTTCACTTGGCGGTGACTCGATTGAGTTTCATTGCACATTAGAGTGGACCATGCAGGGAACAGGATCCCTGTCGGGATTCACGCGCGTGTTGTCGTTTCAAATTCCATCCTCCGGTCTCTCTCCGGCTCAAGCTCAGACTGCCCCACGGACGCCGGGCAGTCCTGTTCAGAGTTTTGCGACCGACATGGTTCGACTCCAGGGTCAACTGCCACCCGGCGATCCCGATTTTGATCTGCTCAGAATTACTGCCGGCACCGGTTTCGGAATGCCGAGTCCGGGACATACGACATTGACGAAGAAAGCAGGTGGGACTTGGAATGTGGACAGTTTTTTTGACATTACGTACAGGATCGATTTTGTGGGTCACTCCGGAAGTATTCTTGGGGGACACTCCGGCTCTACAACTGCCACAATCAGGATGCAGCAGGGGGAACCATACAGTACGTGTCTCCCTTCCGATAACGGCAGCGGCTCTGTGGATCTTCCTGCGCCTTGCCCGTACACAGCTATTCCTGTTGCGACAATGAACATCATCAATGGGCTTGCACCTGGGGACTCGCTGAAATCCGATCCGACGTTTGACGGATTTCACAATATCATCAGAACATCTGGAGGAACGTTAGGCGGTGAAATCGAACAGTATCTAAAAAATCTTGGGTTGCTCATGCGCGGTACGGGTTCACTCTCCACTTTTACCCGTGCGATCGCAATGCAGAATGTTCAGTGCGAGGTGCACACAGCACCGCGGACTCCAGGTAATCCCATTCAGGGTTTCGATACAGACATGTTCCAACTGCAGGGTCAGATAACCGGCGACCCTGACTTCGATCTCTTGAGGATTACTGCGGGAACAGGATTCAGTATGCCGAGCCCGGGACACACGACACTGACGCGAATGCCGGACGGGACCTGGAACGTGGATAGTTTTTTTGATATCACCTATCGTATTGACTTTGTAGGTCACTCGGGTGGACCGCTCGGTGGTATGTCCGGCTCAACAACAGGGACGATCAGGATGCAGCAGGGAGCGCATATCGACCAATGCGTTCCTTCTGACAACGGAATCGGCACTGTCGACCTTCCTGCACCCTGTCCGTACACGGATTTTCCTGTCGCAACAATGAACATCATCGATGGGCTTGCTCCAGGCGACACGATCAAATCTGATCCAACGCATAACAATTTTACCGGTATCATTAGAACACCGGGTGGCACGTTGGGTGGCGAGATCGAGCAATTCCTGAGTTCCTTTATATTGGAGATGAGTGGTACTGGTACAATTGCAACGTTCAGCCGGCCTGTGACTATTCCGGCGCAATGCGAAGTACATACAGCCCCACGAACTCCCGGTAGTCCGGTCCAGAGTTTCGCCACAGAAATGTTCCAACTGCAGGGTCAGATTACGGGCGATCCCGACTTTGATTTGTTGAGGATTACCGCGGGGAGCGGGTTCGGCATGCCGAGTCCGGGTCACACGACATTGACCAAACAGGCCGGTCCACTCTATACGATTGACAGCTTCTTTGACATCACATATCGAATCGACTTTATTGGTCACAGCCCGGGTCCGCTTGGCGGCATGTCCGGCTCAACAACCGGGACGATCCGGATGCAACAAGGCGTGTCTGGCGGCGGGTCCGGCCCCACGAACGACCTTGAAGCTCTTTCTGTGGACCGTCCGGCCGATGGTCTGGGTGTTGTTCCGGAGCTTACCCCATTCCGGCCAAAGGCGACATTCAAGAACCTTGGAGCCGCCGGTCAATCAGCGGCTGACGTGCGATTTGAAATCCTCAATGGACTGTTAGCGGTCGTGTACTCAAATGACAAACAGATAGCGGTTGCTCCCTCGGGCGGCACAGCGCAGGCAACATTTGATTCAGTCCCCGGCGGGCTCGCGGCCGGAACATATACCTCACGTGTCATCGCGAGGCTCGTAGGTGACGAGAATCCATCGAATGACACCATCACCGGATCATTCAAAGTGCAACTTAAGGTTACGTTGTCACCCTCGGCACCCATCACTGAGAACTTTGAGGATCCGATTCTTGGTCATGCCAGCGGCGGCATAGGATGGATCTCAGTTGCAGCTCCCCTTACACCAAATGACTGGACACGCGGCACGCCTACAAAAACCCAGATCTCCGCTGCGCATTCCGGAGCCAGTGCGTATGTTACTAAAACCAGTGGCAACTATTCAGACAATCAGGAATCGTATCTGCATGCCCCGGTACTCAATCTCACATCGTTGGTCGGCGACCTCTATGTAGCCTTCTACACAAATTTCAAGTCGGAGGCCAAAGACGGCTGTGTGTTGGAGATGTCAACAGACGGAGGGGCGTCGTGGGCTCGTGTCGATTCTACGTTGGGAACCGGTAGTAACTTCAACACTGTTCGGAGCATCGGATGGTATAACGGATCGGCGGGAGGAGGCAACATGAATCCTGCGTACTGGGGTGGTGGTGCCGGTGGCGGAACGAGCAGTGCCAATTACTCAACCCAATCCGCAGGGTGGATATTGTCATCGACGACAATTTCCGGAGTTGCCGGCCTGTCGGCTGTGCAGTTTCGCTGGCACTACAGTTCTGACGGCTCAACGAACAGCGAAGGCTGGGCGATCGATGACGTCACCTTCTTCGGTGGTCCGGTGCTGTATCCGAATCCGGGCCCTCTCAACATGGGTCTTGTGTATGTCGGGAATCCGAAAACAGACACTATCGTTGTCACCAACACCGGAACCCAGAACCTGAATATCACGGGAGTTGTCCTCGAGGGACCCACACAATTCGTTCTGAACTCTGGTGGAAATGTAACGTTGAGTCCGACATCCCAGGCTTTGTACGTGATCACGTACACCCCGACTGATGACAGCGTCCAGCAGGCAAATCTTATCTTCACGAACAATGGCTTCACCTCTCCGGACACAGTGCTGATAACTGCCGTCGGGTCGACCGCCGCTACGTCGTTCATCACACTTGTCCCTGACAGCATATTCAACGAGAATCCGTTGAAGCTGGGCACGCCGAAGAAGGCGGCGAAACGGAAGAAGCACTTGTACCCGAACTGGACGAACCTTATTGAAGAGACCGTTGCCCAGGGCGGCTTCCAGCCCCTTTCGTCAGAGAGCGACTCAGCAGGCGGTATGCGGATAGGCGCTTCCCATATGGCTAGGGGCAATCCTGGCGATCCGCTGAACCCGAAGTGGAAGCCCATCAAGGATTCAGCGAACATCTATTGCTGGATCCGCATGACCAAGTGGGACTTCAAGCATAATCTTGGGAAGAGTGCCAGCGTGCTGCAGAAGACGCTACGTTATAAGAACCTCAAGAATCACCTTACCGGCGTGGGCAATGTCCCGCGCGGTCTTGATTTGACAGGCGTCCCCGGTCAGCTCTTACCGATCCGGAAGCCTTTGAAGAAGCAGCTGACGAAGCTGGATCCGAAGAAGACACCGAACAAGCTGTTTGCCGAGCTGCTCGCCTTGAAGTTCAATATAGCGGCAAGCCAGCTTGGCAAAACACCGCCCGGTCTTGGTGAACTGGTGTATGGTGACGTCAACAGTCCCTTCGACGGGATGTCGGTCACCGAGATTGCCCGTGAGGCGGACAGTGCGATGACGTACTGGCACAACCTGAACCAGACGTATTACGACAGTCTGCATGCAACGATCGCCAGGATCAATCTGGCATTTAGTACTCCGCTTGATACGATAGGTGGATCGTTTGAAGTTGGAGGCACGCTCTACCTGACTGCGGGTGTTGATCTCTCTACTGTTCCGTTCCTGACCCCGGGCGCACCTCCGCAAATCCTGAGGCGGACATCGACTGCAACAGAGACCGAAGAAGACTTCGAAGATGAAGAGTGGGATGATGAGCCTGAGGATGGGATACCCGTCGCAGCGAAGTTATACCAGAACTATCCGAACCCGTTCAACCCGACAACGACGGTAAGCTTCCGCCTCGCGGCGCCATCGCTGGTGACGCTGAAGGTATATAACGTATTGGGTCAGGAAGTGGCAACACTCTTGGACGGCGAGCAGTTGGATGAAGGGTACCAGACGGTAGAATTCAACCCGGCCGGTCTCTCATCAGGAGTTTACTTCTACCGCGTCGACGTACAGGATCAGGACGGCGAGCTTGCCAGAGTGCTTGAAACAAAGAAGATGCTGCTGATTAAGTAGCGAAGGCGTTCGCAGAGTAACCACCCCTTTATCCCCTCCTTGAACAAGGAGGGGAAGGTATTTCACGATTTGTGGATTCAGACTCTTCGCTGCGCTCAGAGTGACAAATAAAATGGAGAGTCATCCCACGTCAACTCATTCTCCCCTTATTCGAGGGGAGAATAAAAGAGGGGTGTCATACTGTGAAGTGGGATGACGAACCTTGTTGCCCGCAAGGCAACCACCCCTTTCTCCCCTCCTTGAAGAAGGAGGGGAGACTGTTTCAGGGTTGAAGGATACGTCCTTCTGAACCTCCCTGCCGGCAGGCAGGCGAAGTGAAGAATCTGAAAACCAGGCAGAGCCATCGTACATAATCCAGAAAAAGATTATCAGCCTTACACGGAGTTACTCATGCAAAGAGACCTTACCATACTTGCTCGCACGGCAGGATTGATGAAACGCTTCACAGCCTTTCTCCTTATCGCTGCCGGGTTGACGTTCTTATCCGACACGACGCGCGCCCAGTTCATCCAACAAGGCAGTAAACTTGTCGGCACAGGAGCAGTGGGCACCGCAGTACAAGGAACTTCTGTCTCCATTTCGTCAGACGGGAATACAGCCATCGTGGGGGGACTTTTTGACAATAGCAATGCAGGAGCTGCATGGGTGTTTACGCGTATAGGTGAAGTGTGGAGCCAGCAGGGAAGTAAACTTGTCGGCACGGGTGCTGTTGGCAATGCAATTCAAGGGGTTTCTGTCTCCATTTCGTCAGACGGAAATACAGCCATCGTTGGTGGATACGGCGACAGTAGCAATGCAGGCGCAGCGTGGGTATACACGCGTACTGGCGGCATATGGAGCCAGCAGGGAGGCAAACTTGTTGGCACAGGCGCTGTGGGTAATGCACAACAAGGTATCTCTGTTTGTATTTCAGGAGATGGGAACACCGCCATCGTGGGTGGATATTATGACGATGGTTTCTTAGGGGCTGCGTGGGTGTTCACTCGTACGGGTGGCGTATGGAGCCAGCAGGGGAGTAAACTTAGCGGCTCAGATACTGCACAACATTTTACGCGTCAGGGAATTTCTGTTTCCATTTCGTCAGATGGGAATACGGCAATTGTAGGTGGAGATCTTGATGGTAACACAGGCGCAGCATGGATATATACACGAACAGCTGGTGTGTGGAGTCAGCAGGGAAGTAAACTTGTTGGAATAGGGGCAGTAGGAAATGCATCACAAGGAACTTCTGTCTCCATTTCGTCAGACGGGAATACAGCCATCGTGGGGGGACTTT
>JBGPGQ010000195.1:0-6181 GCA_041483995.1 Bacteroidota bacterium | reverse complement strand
GTGGCATCCATCGGCGCGTGCGGCAACGTATCAGTTACAGGTTTCGTTGGACACTTTGTTTACGAACCTTGTGTTCGATGACTCAACACTTACCGATACTGTACAACAGGTTGGTCCGCTTGCAAATAGCACCACGTACTACTGGCGCGTCAACGCCAAAAATCTCGGTGGGACAAGCCCACCTTCAACGACAGGAAATTTTTTCACAGTGATTGGTCCACCACCTGCACCGACGCTTGTCTCTCCGTCAAACGGCTCAACAAATCAGTCGACGACACTGACGTTGAGTTGGAACGCCTCTGCAGGTGCAGCAACGTATCGCTTGCAGGCTTCATCGAATGCCGCATTCACAGCGCTTGTCTTTGATGATTCCACACTCACGGGAACTTCACAACAGGTCGGTTCACTGACAAACAGCACGACATACTATTGGCGTGTCAGAGCAAAGAACGTTGGAGGAACCAGCTCATACTCAGTGGTATGGAATTTCACGACAGTTATTGCCGCGCCGTCGGCCCCAACGCTTCTGTCACCGTCAAACGGCTCAACAAATCAACCGACGACATTGACGTTGAGTTGGAACCCCTCGGCGGGTGCTGCAACATATCGCTTGCAGGCTTCATCGAATGCTGCATTCACTGCACTTGTCTTTGATGATTCCACACTCACAGGAACCTCGCAACAAGTGTCATCACTGTCGAACAGCACGACATACTTCTGGCGCGTAAATGCGAAGAACGTCGGAGGAACAAGTGGGTACTCAGCACCATGGAGTTTCACGACAATCGTTACTGTACCTCCAGCTCCAACGCTTCTGTCACCGCCGAATGGCTCAACAAATCAACCGACAACATTGACGTTGACTTGGAATGCCTCGGCAGGTGCTGCAACGTATCGCTTGCAGGTTTCGTCGAATGCCGCGTTCACCGCACTTGTCTTTGATGACTCCACACTCGCAGGAACTTCACAACAAGTCTCGTCACTGACAAACAGCACAACATACTATTGGCACGTATGGGCTAAGAATGCAGGGGGGACAAGTACGTATTCAACAGCGTGGAGTTTTACAACCATCGTTGCTGTTCCACCGGCACCCATACTTGTTTCACCGCCCAACGGTTCGAATGTGCCCTCTGCCCAATTGGTCTGGAATGCATCGGCAGGGGCATCCTCGTATCGCCTTCAGATAGCGACCAATGCGAACTTCACGTCAATAATCGTTGATGATTCTACGCTGGTGGACACAACCATGCAGCTTGGACCAGTAGTGAGCGGTACATACTTCTGGCGGGTTAATGCGAAGAATATTGCAGGAACGAGCGCGTACTCAACAGTGTGGAGTTTCACAATCATCAATGCACCTTCAACCCCGATACTTGTTGCTCCACCAGACGGTTCGGGCGAGCAACCAACCACGCTCGTATTGAGTTGGAGTGCTTCAGCCGGCGCGGTGACGTATCGATTACAATTGGCAACAGATCCAACTTTTGCGCAGACCATTGTCGATGATCCGACGCTTACAGGAACTTCACGGCAGGTCGGTCCGCTCGTAAATGCCACGCTCTACTATTGGAGAGTAAGCGCGACAAACTCGGCAGGGTCGAGCTCTTTTTCCGCGCCCTGGAGTTTCACGATAATCGGTGTGCCGGGAATCTCGATTGTCCCACGTTTTCTCAACTTCAATTCTGTGCCGATCGGAAGCAGCTCACCAATTACCGTTTTACTCACCAGCACTGGAACCGATTCCGTTGTTATTGATAGTGCCAGAGTATCGAGCGCGAGTTCTGGAGAATTCATAATTGTAGGGGCAAGCGGTCCGTTTCCACCTCTTGCGCCTGCAAACTCTCAATTGCTACAAGTAAAGTTTGCTCCACTTACGGTTGGAGACAAGACTGGAGTGTTGATTGTTTACAGCAACGCTGCGACGAGTCCGGATACAGCACAAATGACTGGGACCGGAACCACCTCTGCAATTCAGGTAACTATCAACAACACGCCGGTCTCCGGTGCTCCATTGATCCTCATTGCAACGCCGCCTGTCAGTTTCACACCGTCAATCCGATCATTGTATTACAGGAATGGTGGTCAATCATCGTATCAACTTACACAGTTGAATCAGGTTGGAGCGAATCTCCAGGGCACAATACCTCAAGACTATTTGAATCTCCGTGGCATAGAGTACTACATTGAACTTGTAGATACCGGGCAAGGCACATTCTTCACTTATCCTGATCTGTTTTATCTTCCTAGCGACAGCATTCCTGCAATAGTAAGAGTTCACGTTTCCAGTGTCGCATCACCAGTCCCATTGCAGAGACTGAAATACAAGATGATCTCAGTTCCTCTTGACAGTATCTTGCAATCTAGTGTGATAGCCGTGTTGGGCGACGATTACGGCAGCTATCAACCTAATCTCTGGCGGGTGTTCAGATACGAGAACGGTTCCTACGTCGAGCATCCGGCAATAGCGGCAACATTCACTTCCGGTACTGCGTTCTGGTTGATCACACATAGTGGGCATGGGTTTGATGCTGACAACGGCCAGTCGGTCAACTCATCACAGTCTTTCATCCTGACACTGCCGCCGGGTTTTAGTCAGGTCGCCGATCCATTTGCGTTTCCGGTTTCCTGGAGTTCAATTATCAGGAACGGGAGAGTGAAGGGGCCATATTATTTCGATGGAAACGAATACAATGTTGATACGACAGGTAATCTTCTGCCCTGGGAAGGATATTTTGTTTTGAATGAGGAAAGTTTTCCCGTCACGCTTACAATTCCAGCGAGGCAGGCAAATGTTCCGCCGCTTGCCTTCCATCAAAGCGAAACAGGAGAGAGAGGATACACTCTTCAGCTTATCGCGCAGGCTTCCGGAAATCAGCGCGATGCGAATAATTTTATCGGCCTTCTTGAAGGCGCTGTCGATGCCTTCGATTTTCCTGAGCCACCATCTATTGCTGAGAATGTTCGCCTTTCGATTGTTGATGAAAGCGTCGAGTTCATGCGTAATTTCAAATTACTCAATAGTCCGGGTCAGCAGTGGCAGGTTGTAATTTCACCGGCAACAGGTATTTCGACGGTAAGTGTTTCCCTAGTTGCAACGGGAAATCTACCTGAAGGATTCCAGACGTATATAGTGGACGAAGACGAAGGGCACGTCATTTTACCTGTCAATAATTCCTTTGCAGTCCGGTTGGGAGGGGAAGTGCGGCATCTGCGATTTGTCTTAGGGACTGAAGAGTATGCGCTGAACGCACTCGGCGGGATTCCCCTCGTACCAATCCAGTATGTGTTGGAACAGAATTTCCCCAATCCTTTCAACCCTGGGACAATCATACGATATCAACTCGGTAAGCGGAGCACTGTGGTGTTGGAGATCTACGACGTGCTCGGTCGGCGTGTTCGCACGCTTGTGAATGGGGAGCAAGCTACAGGTACATACTCGGTTATGTGGAACGGTCTTGATGAAACAGGGCGTGTGGCTGCGAGCGGAGTCTATTTGTATCGTCTCAAAGCTGGAGAATTTGTTGCGGGCCAAAAGATGCTTTTGGTACGGTAAGCGTTACACCATATCATGGAATAAACATAGACCAATGAATATGAAGCCTGCTCTGCTGGTTCTCCTGTTGCTTGCGGCAGAAGCGCTCTCGCAAAGCGATGCGTATATTATAAACCAGCAGGGATCCTTTACTCTCATGCCGTTGTACCAGCGTTGGTCGTTGAAGGATGGAAGCCATCTCTCTGAATCAAGTGCAGCGTTTTCATTGTATTATCCATTGGGGCGAGAATGGAGTGCCTCCCTTCGCGGGGCTCCGGCAGGCGTGGATGGAGGGCCGGCAACTCTGAACGGATTCGCAGACGCGCAAATCGCATTTACCTACCATATTGAACGCCCCGACATTGTATTTACTCTTGGCGTCAATCTTCCGACCGGGAAAAAGGAGCTGACGCAGGAAGAGTTCCAAACCAGCATGCTGTTGAGCAACAGCATCCTGAATTTCCAGACTCCCAACTTCGGCCAGGGACTCAATGTGAATCCCGGATTTATCTGGGCGATTCCGTTGAGTGAAGATTTTGTCTTTGGTCTTGGAGCAACCTACCAGTACAAGGGAAAATTCAAGCCGTTGAAGAATTACGACGATTATGATCCGGGCGATGAGATACTTGTTACAGGAGGAATGGACGTGCACATCGGAGAAGGGGCGACCTTTTCAGCGGACATCGTTTACACAATGTATGGAACCGACAAGCTCGGAAGGGATGACGTCTATGCATCGGGTGGAAACCTCGTTGCAAATGTTCAGTTCAGCAAATCAATTGCCTCGAACGATCTTCTTGTGTCGGCGCGTTTTCGCACAAAAGGGAAAAGTGATGTTGCTATTGGCGGCGTGATGGTTCCCGAAGCAGACCGGATCGAACCGGATCAATTGGGGCTGCTTTCGCAATACACAGTACTCTTCACTGAGCATGTCTCTGTCGGCTTTGTTGGTGAAGTAAAATTCTACCAGGAATCGCCTACCGTTATTTCTGGAATTACTCTATTCGGTCTGGGCGTTTCACCCGTCATCTCCCTTTCTTCTTCCGTTGCTCTTCCTTTCAGAATCAAGTATCAGTTCGGGAATTTCAATAGTGGTGGGACCCTCTCCGGAGTTGAAGGAGGTGTAGGACTACGGCTGAACCTGCCTTGAAGTTTGTTTGAAAGCCGTATCTTCTGTTTCCATCCAGCACGGTTGCTAATCTCAGGTCTTTTTGTTACGTTTTTACCGGAAGTGAACACTGGCTGGTGAGGCATCGCTTTCCAATCATCCCAACACTATCCCATTCCAGACTGCCTTCACGCCGTAATCAGACCTCCCATCGAGCATGAAAAAAATTCTCGCTCTATTATATAGACTCTCGCCACCTGCTGTCAGGGTCATTGGGCTTGTGATGCTCTTATGCATCGGCTTCGTTGACTACATTACCACGCCATTCGTTTCCTTTTTGTTACTGTACACCATACCCATTGCATTTATCAGCTGGTTTGATAACAGGATATCAGGTATTGCATGTGCGGCACTCATAGTGATGCTTGCAACATGGGAAAGCTTCATGTGGTGGCCGGATGTGCCGCTGTTTCTTCATCTGTGGAACGCGATTGGGGAAACTGTCATGTTCGTAGCGTTTGCATGGAGTATCAGTTTTCTCCGTCACTCTCACGAACACCGGATCAAGGAAGCCGAGGACAAATACACCAGGATTCTTGAAACGGCAATTGAAGGAATCATCGCGATTGATGTTGACGGAGTCATACAATTTGTAAATTCGCGGGGAGCGGCGTTGCTTGGATGTGATAAGGAGGAATTGTTCGGGAGCAATCTTTTGGATCTTATCGTGGAGGAGCATTCGCGATCAAAGATTCAAACCATGTTGAACACATACCCCGGAAGTCCATCCTCCCTTGAAATTCAATTCAACAGGAAAGACAATAGCGCCCTGTGGACGCTTGCCAGCATTAGTGCATCGACGGACTCGATTTGGAAGTCGAAAGAGTTGGTATTGCTCCTTACGGACATTACCGCGTTGAAGAAATCGGAGGAGCAGCTTCGTCAACGGTATCATGAAATCTCGGCTATGCAGCGGCTGTCTTCGGGCCTTGCGAAATCATTGCATCTCGGTGAACGGTTGGAGAACGCGGTGAAGACCGTCCTTGAAGTCACCAGGTTTGATGCTGGCGGCATTTACCTTCTTGACCAGGGGGAACGAGAACTGACATTGCAGTACCACGCAGGGGTCTCGGCGGAATTTGCAGCGCGTACAGAGCACTGGCCGGCTCATCGGGGAATTACCGGGCATGTTGCGAGGAGCGGCCTTCCGCGCTTCGTTGAGAATGTCCGTGACGATCCCTTTTTTGACCAGCAGTTGCTCGCGATTGAGCCCGTTGTTGCACTGGCATCGATCCCCCTGATTTCAAAGGAAAAAGTGCTTGGCGTCTTGAATATTTTGCACAAGAAACCATATACCTTCACTGAAGGCGAACAGATGATGTTGCAGACGTTTGGCAAGCAGATCGGTATCTCCATCGAAAATGCCAAATTGTTTGAGACCGCGCGGGAACAAGCGCAGCAGGTTCGGAAACTTACGCTTGATATTGTGGAAGTGCAGGAGGAGGAACGAAGGCGCTTTGCCCGGGAACTGCACGATG
>JBGPGQ010000194.1:0-6294 GCA_041483995.1 Bacteroidota bacterium | reverse complement strand
GTAGCAGTAGTTGAGGATGACGTTGGAACGAGAGAAAGTCTGGAGCAGATACTCTCCAACACCCCGGGGTTCCACTGTGCAGGTACGTTTGAAAGCTGCGAGTCCGCGCTTCCACGTTTAACGGAAATTGCGCCGGATGTGGTCCTTATGGACATTAACCTTCCAGGCATATCGGGAATCGAGGGTGCACGTCGTCTGACTGCGCGCGACCATGATGTCAAGATCATCATGCTTACTGTGTATCAGGACGACGAGAAGATTTTTCAATCGATCTGTGCCGGTGCCCTTGGTTATTTATTGAAGAGAACCCCAAAGGAAATGCTTCTGAACGCAATTCGTGAGGTCCATAGCGGTGGATCTCCAATGAATGCCGGTATTGCCCGCCGTGTTATTGAGTTGTTTAAGGAGACTGCCTCGCCTCGCACTGTGCACACCGCGTTGACACCTCGCGAGATTGACATTGTTCACGCACTTGTTGACGGTTGCTCGTACAAGATGGTTGCCGACAGGGAGAAGATCAGCGTTGAAACTGTCCGCAACCATATCAAAAGCATCTATACAAAACTTCACGTTCATTCCAAATCAGAAGCCGTTGCGAAAGCCCTCAAACAGCGTATTGTGTAAAGCTTTGTTGTAATTCCTTCATTTCGTGCGGCATGCCATACTTATGGCATTGTCCTCCTTCGTTTCGTGAGCTATCTTACCAGCCACAAACTGTTCTCATGATGTGACTACTGTAGGGAGGTCTCATGGCACGCCGTGGATTTACCATTCTTGCTTTTGTAGCATTTCTTTTTGGTGCGACCGGACAGGCGCAAATTCCACACACACTCTCTTACCAGGGCTTGCTCACCGATACGCTCGGCACACCGCTGCCCGATGGTTCATACAACATTACGTTTCGACTATATCAAACGAGTACCGGAGGCAGCGCCTTATGGCAAGAGGTGAGGACTCTGCAGACGAAGCGGGGAGTGTTCTTCGCGAATCTCGGTGAAGTCACGCCTCTTGGACTTTCTTTCGACAGGCAATATTGGCTGGGGGTTCAGATCAGCGGAAACTCCGAGCTTGTACCGCGCATGGCACTCACTGCTTCAGGGTACAGCTTGCATTCTCAAAAGGCAGACACCGCCTCGTATGCAGTAACAGCTCTTTCTGCTCCTGGCCAGTGGACTGTCAATGGGAGTAACATAAGCTACACGAACGGTAATGTTGGTATTGGAACTTCTAATCCCGCTGCCGAACTCGATGTTACCTCCTCCGGCACGACTGGCGTTTCCGCCTCTGGTGTAACTGACGGCGTTTTCGGCGCGGGTAACACGCACGGAGTTTACGGCAGTAGCAGTAACGGCTATGGCGTTTTCGGCAGCAGCAACAACGGCTATGGTGTTGTAGGGACCAGCTTCTCGAACGCGGGCGTTCTAGGCAGCAATACATCAGGAACAGGTGTCTCTGGCATATCAACCAACAGTTATGGCGTCTACGCTTCATCAACTAACGGCTATGGCCTTTATGCAACAGGTGGCCCGAATGGCGTTGTCGCTACCGCAAACAGTGGCGCGGGAGTTTCCGCAACATCATCCGGTGGCCCTGGCGTAGTTGCACTTGGTAATACAAACGGTCTTGAAGCCACAGGCGGCTCGCGCGGTGTCTACGCAACGGGTACCAACTACGGTGTTGTCGGCGCTGGTTCGACGGGCATGTATGGCGCCGCAACCACGGGGAACCCGGGCTATGGTGTCTTTGGCAGCAATGGCGGTCTTAGCAACGCAGATGCCGGCTACTTTGACGGAGATGTTATCGTACAGGGATTCCTTGTCGTGAACGGTTACATCTACAAAAATGGTGGCGGGTTTAGGATCGACCATCCTACGGATCCGGCCAACAAGTATCTATACCATTCGTTTGTCGAGTCGCCCGATATGAAGAATATCTACGATGGTGTGGTGGTCATGGGTTCCGAAGGAGATGCCACAGTGACATTGCCGGATTGGTTCGGGACGCTGAACAAGGAGTTCCGCTACCAGCTTACGGCGATCGGAGCACCGGGGCCGGATCTTCACATTGCCGAAGAGATTTCCCAAAACCACTTCAGAATTGCTGGAGGCACGTCGGGCATGAAGGTCTCATGGCAGGTTACCGGTATTCGGAAGGATGCATATGCGGAGGCTCACCGCATTCCAGTGGAAGTGTTGAAGACTGAAAAGGAAAGGGGGAAATATCTCAGCCCGAAAGAACTTGGTTTTTCGGAAACCCTTGGAATGAACTACGAGGTGAGAGAGAAGGTAGCAGCGGAGCGGAGGCAAATGGAGGAGCAACAAACCAGGATGGAACAAGAGCATAGACTCCACGAGGAGCAACAAATCCGGATGGAAACAGAGCGCAAGAACATCGAAAAGCAACGAGCCCAAATGGAGCAGCAACGCCTACTGCCTGAAAAGCAAAAATAGAGCAATGATAGAAAAGGCTTAACCGAAGACGGAGTGTGAACAATGAAAAGGATACTGATTTTGATCATTGCGATAATTATTACACAACCCATGGCAGTCCTCGCACAGGCTGGGGCTGTGAATTGGTCTGCCGTGAGCGGCGGATTCACCTTGGCCTCGCCGCAGTCAGGACTATTGCTGATGATGTCTGAAGGGCAGCCATTTGTTGAAAGAGCATCAGGCTCATCGCTCGTTGTGGGGAGCGGGTTCCTTGTGCATCCCACTCTGAGTGGCTTTCTTCTCGCTGTACCTGATGAAGATAACATTCCGGAAAAATTCTCTTTGGAACAGAACTATCCCAATCCTTTCAATCCGTCCACAACCTTCTCATTCGCCATTCCCCATTCGTCATTCCTAACCTTAAAGGTCTATGACCTTCTTGGCCGAGAAGTTGCGATGCTTGTGAATGAAGAGAAAACGCCGGGAACATATAAGGTAACGTTTGATGCAGCGGAATTGGCAAGCGGCGTGTACTTTTACCGTTTGCAAACATCAGGATTTGTAGCGACGAAAAAACTCATGCTGGTGAAGTAAGAAAGAGCGACCTGTCCCTGATGTACGCGCCAATCCAGATGACCACCAGGGTAATTGTGGGTGAGGTCGGCGTCATGCCGTGGGAAAGTTCTGTTGCCATTGCTCCCGCGAAGTAGCACGAGAGGAGGAGGAAGCCGAGCTTCATGGTCTTCCGTGGAATCAAGAGTACAGCAAAGCATATCTCCGCCAGCCCCAGGATTGGGAGGTATTGGATGACGCCGAGAGCCGTGAACCCCTGAACCACCCGATCTGAAAGCGTGAACTTCATACTTCCGCTGAGCACAACAAGCGCCGAAGGAATAATTGTTGCGATGATATCGACGATGCGTTTTGTCTTTGGTGTCATGATCAATAATCCTCTAATGTGATATCAAGGTTTGACATGAAATGTGTCAAAAACATTTCTGTTGTGTATCTAAAAGAAGCTCCATCGCTTTATCAATAATACTCGGGTTGTGGTACATCTGTTTGCCATATTTTGAATATGCTATGAAGTTATGAAGAGAAATCAGACGATCAGGGCATGTATACGAGTAGTCGGCAAGAAGATCACGTAGACTAAACTGCTTGATCGATACTTCTAGGTTTTCAAGCTCATCAATCGTCATGATGATCAATGGAGCTATTGAGAGCCCACCTTTCTTCATTATACCTTGCTCCATCTCAGAGTCGGGTGAAAGCGAAGCCTTGAATTCTTCGGCAAGGAAGTTGCCATATACAGGTGCATCAAGAAGGGGATCATGAACAACCAAAACAGGATAAACAAAATTTGCTGATCTAAAGTCTTGCTCGTGGTTTGCACTAACTGATGTAGCAAGGGTGCTTATGATCCTTGATAGCTGAGTAACTCCCTTGTACTTTCGATCTCCTTTCAATTCAGCTGAACCGCAATACCTTTCGCGTAAATGCTGAAGGTAGGCCTCATGGTTGTCCGCTAAAATGTCCTTCTCCAATATCCACACTGCTTTCATCTCAAAGAGAACAATTGCCCTAGCATCATTTAGATGGGCATCTATCTCAAGTTCTAATTTCTCATCTCTTTTGATTATTGTATTGCATGAGAGATGCTCGGTTAGGCTATTATCAGAACGAGGATACATTCGCCTTAGAATATCGCACGCGTATTCCTCAAACGCACGTCCGAACGCACCGAATAATTCGTTCTGCTTTCCTGGATACTTGCCTGTCAACAGGAACAGAGGACCGACTGAAAACTTCTCACCGTAGAAAATTGGATCCATGATGACTGCTCTTCCGTCGTCCGCGCGAAGGATGGGCTTTTGTCTAAAAGGCTTATAATCAAAAGCGGGAAGGTTATGATCATCAATCAATGCTTGATCGTTGGTCGTACCCCAGAGAGCACGTCGAAGATGTGTTGAGTCCTGCGATTCAAGCGAAATGTATTTTTGAAAAACTTCTTTGTATTTCGTTCCGTCCGCAAATGAATTTGCATTAAAAAGCCCCGTGGTTCGTTTCGGATCAAGATAATTTGCTGTCATCGAACACAAACATCTGAAATAATTTTCCATAGTGAGACCAGCAACAGACGAGAAGTCTCCCTCCAGCGATGGGTAGTGTCTTTCAAAATATGTTCCCCAAAGAAACCATCCTCTTCCAAGGGATCTCCATAAATCAGTGGCAACAGCCGTTGCTTCTATGGCTTTTCTTATTGGTCCAAGCGCTCTTTTTCTGGATGTATCCAGTCCGCCTTTCAGCGAAAAGTTTTTTTCATAAATACGCTTGCTGAACACGTCACTTGCTATGAGCAAGGCCTGGGCAAACTTTCGCCTATTGTCTGGATTCTCAAAGGTAGTTCCATCGAGTTCGTGATTCTGGCAGCAGAGAAGAATCCAACGCATGAGCTCGAGGATCTGACCCCTGAAAAACATAATCACATGCTCTGTGCCTCCGTTTTTCGAGACGTAACTATTGATGATCCTAATTTCGTCGGGTGAGAAGAACTGCTTTAGACCAAATGTCTGTCTGTCAATGTTTGAATCTTCGGATGAGTTCGAGATGACAAGGTTTAGTCGAGCACACCAGAAAAGTGAGTCAGTTAGGCTAAGATCCTTGAGAATGGCCTTTAATGTTGATAAATCACTTCTAAGTCCTGGGAATACCTCTGATATCTGTAGGTAAATTCTTGTTTGATTCTTCATCAATTTAATGCTTTTTCGTTTTTTGATGTAGGTTCGTCATTTGTTACAAGTGTCGCGGGTATTATGGGTAAGTATTGTCATACGAAAAACATTGTCTTTGCTCCAACCTTAGCAAATGCTCGCGCCAAAATCAAATCTTTACTCCTCCTCCTCGCCTGACAATTTCTACCCTAGCGGATACTTGCAAATCCAGCATCGTCTAGAAGAAATCAACAAAGACCCATCGGTGTAAGCATCGACGAAATCACAAACGTGATTGCTCTTCCACCGCACGCGCCGGCGGTTTCGGTATCTCGGTTGGTGCAGCCAATCCATCCATGCCTGCCGAAATCGATGGCGGTGTGAGAAGGCCAACGAATCAGGTTTGAGATTTCAGCGCTTACTGCCTCAATGCCCGGTGCTGAAATCGCATGCCACAGAGGACTGAACTATCCACGCCCGCGGGTTTCGATTTCGGCAAAGACTTCTTTGGTTACTTTCTTCCTCGGGAAGAAAGTAACAGCAAAGTGCAGTGTTTACTTTCTCTTTGGAAGAGAAAGTAACAAAGAGAACTGTCCGGAATTGAAACCCGCCACCAACTGGCTTTGTTGTCCATTTCTTTGTGCGCCAAAGAAATGGACGAAAGAAAGCGTTTCCGAAACCGCAACGCTGCATGCTCTGAAGGACCTACCCTTGATGAGATGACGATTTCGTCTGTCGAAAGTTGAGATTCTTCAAGCTAGAGGATGTCGACGAAATCGCAAAGCCTATTTTTTTTCTCCACCCACACCGCCAGCGGTTTCGGTGTCTTAGGTTTAGCTTGTAGCTATTCGTCCAGGCCTGCCGAAATCGGAGGCGGTGTGAGAACGCCAAGGAATCAGGCTTGCGATTTCAGCGTTTACCGCTTCAATGCCCGGTGCTGAAATCGCATGCCCAGAGGACTGACTTATCCCCGCCGCAGGGTTTCGATTTCGGCAAAGACTTCTTTGGTTACTTTCTTCCTCGGGAAGAAAGTAACAGCATAGACTCTCGGAAAGAAAGTAGCTGTATCGTGCAACTGAACCAGCCCCTCCTTTGTTTACCAGACAACCTCAATGATCTGTTCTTTTCTCCGCATTGGGACAGATAATCAG
>JBGPGQ010000193.1:0-6302 GCA_041483995.1 Bacteroidota bacterium | reverse complement strand
TCCTGATGTCCTGCCGCAAGATCTGATGTAACTTTTTTAGCACATTCTTTCGATTGTAATACATTAGCATGTTGAGCAGTCTATTATTATTAATCTCCGGATGCATAAACCTTTCCTGGTCTGCATCGATGTCGTAGGGATGAAAATAGCCCACAACAGGACGGCCAGCCCTTGCAAATTTCTTGAACGCATAAGAAACGAAGCCTGACGGTAAAATTCGAAAGTATACTCCGCTGGCAAAAGGGATTGATAGCACCTTCGAGGAGAACAATGTCATCGGCAATTCCCAGATTCCGCTCACCTGCTTACAGTCGTCGCCGAATCCTGGCCATCCATAGAGAACGCTTCGCGCCGGCAAGACAGAGCTTGAGTAGGTAAATCCGAGATCCGCAAGTACTTCATACGCCCACTGCGTTGTTGCCGTAAGTGAACAGGCGGGCGCCCGAAACCCGACGATCTCCTTTGCACCGGCATTCTTCAAGAGTCGAATATTTTCGACCAGATCTGTTTTCAGGCTCGCCTTGTCTTGTTTATCCAAATGTGTGTGATTTGTTGAATGGCACGCCACTTCGTGTCCCCTTGCAATAATATCACTAACAAGAGCGGGATACTGTTGAGCAACCTTTCCCATGACAAAAAAAGTAGCCTTCATGTTGTGTTCGTCAAGAAATCCAAGATACGTCTGCGTCATCTGGGGCACACGTTCCGGTGATTTACCCGCCTCTTCCGACATGAATCGGATATCTTCAAGATCAATGCTGAAAAGAAAGGGTGCGCTGTTCATGCAATATCTTTCAGGCGTTGTCGAGACGTTTGTATGTCAGCACAAGGAATCCCTCAAGCAGAAATGGAATGGGATAACGCACTTTGCTCACACATGCAAAGAGAGAAGATCCCACAACAACCTTATCGATATCTTTGATTGTCATGTGATGATAGTGTCCCGAGTAGCCGGCAACCGACCTGCCGATCCTATACAGAACATTCTCAGTAGGACCGGATATGACAACGTGTCCGCCAGATTGTAACCAACCATGAAAAGCGCGGACTTGTTCTGGAAGATCGGCGGGCTGGAAATGTTCAAGCACATCCGCTGCAATGACTACATCAAATTCTGCTTTTAGTCCGAGCAGATCCTTTGCGTTCAACTGTTTTACGTTTCTCAAAACGCCCAGCTTTTTTTTCATGAACTCAAGGGGTGAATAGTAAATATCCATCACGCTTCTTTCGGAATCAGGAGAAAGATGTGACGTAATGATCCCCGATCCGCAACCGAAGTCCAGTGAGGCTTTCGCACCAAGTTTTTCGATGGCACCAAGTATGCAGTAAACCCTCCCCCAGAAAATCGCACGAACCAATGGATTGGGATGAATATAACTGGGAATAGCAGTTTCTTCAATGTCCTCATATGATGTTGTCGTTGCAAATTCTTTGAGAGCACTAATAATGTCGGTTTGAAGCGTTTTTCTTTTACTAACCATTCTCTTTCTGAGGATGTGAGCTCTTCAACAGCGCCAGTTCCTGCGCTGCTTGCTTGATCTGCTTCTGAAGTCTTGAAACCACAAGAGACAAATGAACCAGAAATATCACAATCGCAAATATGGATGCCAAAAAGACAAGCGATGGAGCATAAAATACACCCAGCAGTTCTGCCAGGACGCGCAATCCATCGCGCCAAAAAGAAAACACAACGAGAACAACGGTGCAGACCAGCCACACAATCGCATACTCTTCGCGCAATTTGCCCTTCAGTATCAAGCGACCGATGAAAAACAAAAACGTCACGCTGCCAATGATGCTTGCAATTTGAATCCTGATGGAGATTTCCTGCATTACCTCCTCCTGTTCTTAAGTCGTAAGTATGTGAACACTATCGCCAGGGTAACCTTGAACATGTAGTATAGTGCTGTCACCCTTCTAATCGATGATTCGCCACCCTGTCGCTCTCGCATAATGACGGGCACCTCCTGCATTTTCAACGCGTTGCGTGAGAAGAGCACAATCGATTCCGCTTCGGGGTACTCGTCCGGATAGTATTTGTCGACGACAAGAAGGGCTTTGCGGTTCAACGCGCGGAAACCCGAAGTGCTATCGGTAACATGAACCTTCGTGAGCATCTTATGCAGGAACTCAAAATACATGATCCCTGCCCGCCGGCTGAATGTTGATTGGAAGCCCTTCTTTTCGAGAAACCTTGAGCCGATCACCACATCAGCATCCCCCGTAGCAAGGGCATTTACCAGCCGTGGAATTTCCTGTGCGGGATGCTGGCCGTCACCATCGACCTGCACAGCACAATCGTAGTTTCTGCGGATCGCATAATGAAATCCCGTCTGCATTGCGGCACCGATCCCAAGATTGATGGGCAGGGAGAGAACGTGTGCGCCCGCATTCATCGCTTTTTCTCCCGTCCTATCTTCAGACCCGTCGTCAACAACAACAATATCATACCCCATATCCAGTGCACGTACTTCCTCGATCACACCAGCAATGGAAGACTCTTCGTTGTACGCCGGAATGATGACAAGAACCTTCATTGTTGAGCCAGCCGCGACTGTATGAACCTCTTGACATCGTTCGTTCGGCCCAACACTTCCTTGAGCGTGAAGGGTACATACTCCCGCAACTTTCTTCCCGCAAGCGTCGTGATAACCACGGAGGCTGCAACATAGCCAAGCGTTGCGCCCAATGTACCCAAGAGGGGAATCAAGATAGCATAGAGCACCAGCGAGACCAGAAAAAGCTGAACGCTCAAATAAAACCCGGCCTTTGCATGCCCGAGACCCAGCAGAGTGTTTGTCGCTACCGCGTAAAGTGGAATGATCAACGATAGCACGGCAAAAATCTGAAGAAGGGGAATAGATTCTGTGTAACGGCCTCCATACAGAAGGCCAACAAGCGGAGTCGCAAAGAATACAAAGATAAGCAGTACGGGCAGGAGACCGATTGTTGCAAATGCGATCGCCTTTTCTGTCAGCACCTTTAGCGACAGATATTCACCCTTCGAAGAGAGCCGTGAAGCTGCCGGGACTATAAACATATTGATCACCTGGGTAGCTGTTTCATACACGCGGAGGAATACTTTCACTGCATTATATACTGCAACCTGAACCGGTCCCGAAAACGCCGAAAGAAAAAATGAATCTGCTTTTGTGTAAAAAAGGTAGCTTACGCCCGTCCCAAACGAATACTTTCCGTAGTCCCACAGCAATTGAATGCTTGCAACATTCGGTTTCCAGTTCACCTTCAACATGAAACGTGAAAAGAACAAGCCGAGCAGCGAAGAGCCGGACAGTGAAATAATATTGATGAGGATGAAATCCTTTGCAGAATCAAAACCGCCTCGCGCTGTAAAGATTGTAATAAGAACGATAACACCAAGGAAATGCACTGCATCAGTCCAGAATATTTGCTTCATCAGAAAGCGTGTTTGAAGAAGCACAAGGGTAAAGTTTCTTGCAAACGATGCAATCAAGAGGGCAGGAAGATAGAGTATCAGCCCTTCGAGCGCCCTGGAGTTAAGCAATTCAGCGATCTGATGTCTGAACACTACCGTCAGCAGTGAGCAGACGACGGTGAAGGCGGCATTCAGAAACAATGCCGCACTAATGATGGCAGAATGGTCCGACCGTTCTTCGGCGGCGTACTTTAGCATCGGATGCAGCGCAAAACCCATGGCGAGCGCTGAAATAATCAGGAATATCTCCTGAATCAGAACAAAGTTCCCAAATTCTTCCTCCGGCAGGACGCGGATAACCAACAGCACGAAACCCAGGCCATACACTGCCGGAAGCGCCTTGTCGGCCGCACCCCAAATACCCTTGCCAAGATGTTTACCGAGTTCCACTATGCGCGCGCCAAACGTGCTTTCTTGCGGAGGAGCCCGTGCATTCTTCCACCAGAAAGTTGCGCCATCGTTCGCAACAAAGCATTATCGGTTATCGAGTGAAGACTCATATTATAAATATGTTCAAGCACGGGGGCAGGATATTTCAGCCGGACGTCCCAATCTTCAAAAGTATTGATCGCCTCCAGCCAGGTCTTCAGCGAGAACTGTGTTTCCAGAATCCCGTAGTCACGTTCAATAATTTTGCCATGCATCAAATAGTATCTAAACCGGGCAACTTCGTGAAACCCCAGCCAGCTCCTGAGAGCTTCCCGATCAAAATAAAAATAACCCCCGTCCTTCAACAAGGAATATGCTGTTTTAAAGACAGGCCGCGGATCCGGAAAATGATGAATTGTGGCAAAGCAGAACACAAAATCAAGTTGCTCTGGCTGGATGTTTTGCTTCGCCTTCAGAAAGTCATCTGCGACAAGGGTTAGTCGTTCATGCGGCAATTTCCCGTTACCCTCTTTCTTTGTGAAGCAGAGTTCTGAAATCATACCAGATAGTTTGAGCATATCAGGCGAAATATCAAAAGCATATGCCTTTGTCAAATCATATTTGTCCATGATCGCCAACATACGCTGCGCTCGTTCGGCTCCAAACTCGCCAAAAATCATATCCTTTGTGATGTGAAGGTTATACTTCTCCTCAAGTCCATGGAAGACTTGAAGCGTCTCTTTCATACGTTCCTTCATGGTGGGAATAAGCGAGTTAGGATCATCTTTTTCTTGATCCGCAACCATTTTCCGGTAGGTTACCTCGCCAGCTTTGTTGGTTTCATTCTGAAATCGATAGTCACTCATGACTATTAGCACCTATATTTAATGAGGAGTAAAAAAATATAAGCCAAATCTGCCTCTCAAGCAATTGCAATTCATTTGCGAAATTTGGCTGTCACAACATAGCGTGCCGCTGCAACCCCATTCGCCAGAAGATTCATCCACGGAAAAACCAACCAGTGATACCAGGCTGCATACCGCGCAAAAAATCTAATATTGCTCACGAACTTGTTTTTCATCTTAAACCACGAAAGGTGGCCGCCTGAACTTACGGAAAGTTTATGCCACACCCTTGCTCGGGGCTCATAGTAAATCCGGAAGCCCGCCTGCCGGCAACGCATGCACCAATCGGCATCTTCCGTATACATAAAAAAAGATTTGTCCAGCATTCCTATTCTGTTAATGACCTCCGTGCGTGTGAGCAGGCAACAACCTGAAGCATACAATATCTCTCTCACGCTGTTGTACTGACCTGTGTCCACTTCACGTATTCCAATATGCTTCAGTGTGCCGGCCCACATCGAAAGCTCACCCCCGGCGAACCAAATCCTCCCGGGGTCATCATGATAATATATTTTCGGGGCAACCATGCCAATCGCAGAATCGGATTGAATGTTTTCAACAAGACGTGAGAGAAAATCCTTGTCAACGACAGTATCATTGTTGAGAAGCAGGACCAATTCTGCCCCGTGCTCCAGAGCGTAACGAATTCCTGCGTTGTTTCCTTCAGCAAACCGGAGGTTTTCGCGCATCTCAAGAATAACCACGCCAGGGAATTTCCTTGCAATGGCCGGCACTGAATCATCCGACGATCCATTGTCAACAACGACAACCTTGAAGTTCTTATACGATATGGTATGGAGAGATGCAAGGCACTCGAGCGTGATCTCTCTGCCATTCCAGTTGACGAGAATAATGAAGACGAGCGGTTCAGTAGCCATTCTTTGACAACAAATACATCACACCCGTGCATGCGATTTCATTGATAATGGGAATTTTTGCCATTGGGCCAGCCGTAACGGGCTTTAGTCCGAATCGTATGTGATTCGGGCCAATGAGATATGCCTGTTTGCTGACAATACTGAGCTGACCAGCCCTGGCAACGCGTTCAAACTTTCGCATGCCCATTTTGAGACGACCCAATTTTTGTATTTCCTCGACGATATGGGGTTGCTCGCCTTTGATTCGTGGAAGGATAAATGAGAGAGAAAATGGGATTAAATGAAAAAATGGGATTCTTGAAAATGAGGCCCGCAGTTGCTGCTGGTGCGCACCGTATGCTGAATAATACGGTGGAAATGTAATGAGCAATTTCCCGTTCGGCGTCATTTGCTTTTTTAGAGTTTCAAGGACTAGTTCTTTCTGTTCAAGATGCTCAAACACATCATGCAGCACGACAAGATCATAGGTATGATCCTGGAACGGCAGGTCGGTCTTGTAAAGATTGCCGGTTTCGAGTCGAATATCCCTGTGTTCTTGTAGTAACTTCGCAGTCGCGACGTATTCTTCGTTCAGATCAAACCCGACTGTCCGGGCACCGCGATCGTGCATTGCACAGAGACCACCACCATATGCACACCCAACATCGATTACAGAAATATTATTCATCGTCATACCCTGTGCTTCAAGCCAAG
>JBGPGQ010000192.1:0-6311 GCA_041483995.1 Bacteroidota bacterium | reverse complement strand
GCTTTGAACACACTGCGCTATTTGAATTCAGCAAGATAATTAATTCGTCGCTCGATCTTAAGTTCATCTCGAACCATATTCTTCTCACCATCATGGGTAAGATACTCGCCTCGAAGGGTATGGTCATGCTTGACAAAGGGAACGGGAAATTTTCAATGCACACCATGAAAGGGTTTTCTCCGGACCTTTTCACAACAGAAATCGCCATCAAGCATATACCGATTTCAGCGTTCTATGTCGCACGTCTTGAAAGTCGCCGATATGCCTGGTCGAAATTTTTCAAACAGGCTGGTGTGAAAATACTTCTGCCAATGTTTATTGCTGACAAACCGATAGGGTTGCTCGCTTTTGGCGAGCGGTATTCTAAAAGGAAATTGCAAACCAAGGAGATCACATATCTCAAATCCCTTGCGAACATTTCAGCGACGGCCATAGAAAAGAGCCGGACGATAGATGAGATCCAGCAGGTAAATAGAAAGTTAGACCGGAAAATTCAGGAGTTAAACACGCTTTTTGAAATCGGTAAAGAGTTCGGCGCTCTTCTCGATCCTGACAAGTTGGTCAGGCTTCTCGTCTTTTCATTGCTTGGCCAGATCGGTATCAGTCGGTATTTGATCTGCTTGAAGAAAGGAGCGGATATGGTTGTTGCCGCGTCCCGTATAGATGGGCAAATACCACAGGGAGAGCTTCTAAGGACGCTTGAAAGAGTCAAGTCACCAGTTTTGATTGAAGACTTGAAGCTGAAGCAAGTGCTGGATGCAAGGGATACATTGAGCGCCGTGGGGTTGAAAGCGCTTGTGCCGATGGTTCTACAGGGTGAGTGCAAGGGGATAATTCTGCTCGGAGAAAAAATGAGTCACGAGCGGTTTCATCAGGCTGATCTCGAGTTTTTGTCTTCGTTGTCGAACCTTGCAATCACTTCGCTCGAGAATGCAAGACTGTTCAAAGAAGCAATTGAGAAACAGAAGCTTGAAGACGAGTTGCTGATTGCTCGCGAAATACAGAAGGGACTACTGCCCAGCGTGTTGCCGGCAATGCCCGGTCTCGATATCTTCGCAACGAATATATCTTCAAAGCAAGTGGGTGGAGATTATTACGATGTGATTCCTGTGAATGATGAAAAATATATCATTGCGATCGGCGATGTTTCCGGGAAAGGCACTCCCGCCGCTTTGCTGATGGCAAACTTGCAGGCGACAATCCGTGCTTTGGTCCCGCTCAATCTATCATTGTCCGAACTGACTAAACGCGTCAACGATCTAATGTGTCAGAATACCGGCGCGGACCGGTTCATCACTTTTTTTTGGGCCATTCTTGATGTTCGCTCAAAGTCGATGACGTATGTGAATGCCGGGCATAATTATCCCTATCTTATCCATGAAAATGGGACGAAGGATCGTCTCGACAAGGGAGGAATGATTCTCGGCGTCATGAAAACCACGGTTGCCTATGAGCAAGCAACCCTGCGACTCGAACCTCGGGACACTCTCGTTCTCTTCACTGATGGCGTGAGCGAAGCGATGAGCAGGGATTTCGAAGAATTCGGAGAACAGCGGCTTGAAGCAGCCTTGCTGGTCAATGCAGAAAAAAACGCCGCTGAAATCATCAGGGCAGTTCACTTGAGTATTGTGCAATTTGCAAAGGACGCCGCCCAATCGGATGATATTACTATGATGGTCGTGAAGGTGCTGTAGATACTGGGTAGTGTCTCAATGAGACACTACCAGACATTGATTGTATAACACCAAATCGGTAGATTCCTTGGAATATTCTCAAAAGAAAGAGCTCATCAAGCCTGTCCGAATGTCATTAGAAGTCCTGAGGCAGCACAACGACGGTTTTCTGAAGAGCATCGGACACAAACAACCCGAGACAATTGGTACGTACCAGCGCGCCCTGAGGGAGTTTATGCGTTGGTTTTCGATGGACTCAGAGTTTAGTTTTGAAATAGTCGATGTTGAACGCTACAAGGAATACCTCATAACGACGAGGGGGCTTTCAGGAGTATCCATTTCGACATACCTTACGGCGGTCCGCCGATTTTGTCAATATCTTACTACTGTCGGTATACTTTTGATAAACCCTGCGTTCTATGTCAATGGAAACAAGCGACCGGTGGTTCACTCACGAGGAACGCTTTCCGAATTGGAAGTCGTACAACTTTTCGATAGTATTGATCGGGGAAGCGCTCTTGGCGCAAGAGACTACGCCATTGTTCAATTGATGATCGGTTGCGCACTTTCTGAGATTGAGATTATTCGTGCGAATGTGGGCGATGTTAAATCCATCAATGGCAAACCAGTGCTTTTTGTTCAAGGAAAAGGGAAACGGGCCAAGGAAGATGCAGTATTGCTTCCCGGTGAAGTTAAAGATGGAATTGACGTCTATCTTGCGCGAAGAAATTCCATCGTAGCTCAAGCGCCATTGTTCATGAGTGATGGAAACAGAACCCGCGGCATGAGAATGACCACGCGGGGTGTACGTACCCGTGTGAATGAATATCTGGAGATCGCCGGCATACGAAAAGGAAGGCTGGGTACAGTTACCCCGTACTCTCTCCGTCATACTGCAGCATTGATGATGGCTGATTCCGGAGCTTCAGCGGAAGAGATTCGTCAACGTATGCGTCTCGGTAGCATCGGTACAGCAATGATGTATATTGATCACCGAAACAAACTTCGTGAGAAGCAAGCGACGTAACATGGGATATCCATTTCAACATATAGAACAAAAGTGGCAGCAGTTTTGGGACGAACAACAGACGTTCCACACCCCGGACGATTCTGACAAGCCCAAACTCTATGTCCTCGATATGTATCCGTATCCGTCCGGTGCCGGGCTTCATGTCGGTCACCCGGAGGGATACACGGCGACGGATATTCTCAGCCGATACAAGCGAATGAACGGTGTCAATGTGCTTCATCCCATGGGATGGGATGCGTTCGGTCTTCCTGCGGAACGGTACGCAATGCAAACCAACATCCACCCGCGTGTAACAACCGAGCAGAACATTGCAACGTTCAAGCGTCAGATCAAAATGCTCGGTTTGAGTTATGATTGGTCGCGGGAGATTGATACGACCGATCCGTCATATTACAAGTGGACACAGTGGATATTCATTCAGATGTATGATTCATGGTTTGATACACGACTCAAGAAGGCTCGCCCGATCCGTGCATTGGAGGAAGAACTTGCACGGCAGGGAACGAAGGAACTTGATGTAGAGCAGTATTTCAGCGCGGATGAATGGAAGAAAAAGAGCAAGAAGGAGAAGCATGACGTTCTTTCACAATTCCGCCTTGCCTACATTGCAGAAATTCCGGTAAACTGGTGCGAAGGCCTCGGTACGGTCCTGGCAAATGAAGAAGTTGCTGAATGGACCGAGAAGGGCTACACGGTTGAGCGCCGACCGATGCGTCAGTGGATGATGAGAATTACTGCCTATGCGGAACGTTTGCTGGAGGATAGCAAGGAACTGAATTGGCCGTCATCGACACTCGAGCAGCAGCGAAATTGGATTGGGCGTTCTGAGGGTGCGGAGATTGATTTTCCTTTGGAGGGGCATTCGAGATCTGTTCGCGTCTTCACAACTCGTCCAGATACAATATTTGGCGCCACGTACATGGTGCTGGCCCCGGAGAATCCATTGGTTGAAAAAATTGTTTCTGAGGAAAGGCGAGCAGAAGTCAAAGAGTATCAAAAGCAGACGTCGCTTAAGAGCGAGTTGGATCGCGGCTTTGATAAGGATAAAACAGGAATCTTCACTGGAGCCTACGCCATCAATCCGGCGACAAAGAAAAAGATTCCGATCTGGATTGCGGATTACGTGTTGATGGGCTATGGCACCGGTTCGATCATGGCTGTACCCGGTCAGGACGAAAGGGATTGGGAGTTTGCCGAAAAATTTGGGCTGCCGATTGTCCGAACGGTTGAACCTCCCAAGGACTTTAGAGGGAAGGCGTACACGGACGATGGTCCCGCGATCAACAGCAGTTTCCTCAACGGTTTGAAGGTTGACGCAGCAAAAAAAAAGATAATTCAATGGTTGGAGTCGGAAGGAATCGGTCAACAAAGAGTCAATTTCAAGCTACGTGACTGGCTGTTCTCCCGTCAAAGGTACTGGGGCGAACCAATACCCATCATCCATCTTGAAGATGGAACAATGAAGGTGCTACGTGAAGATGAACTACCGCTGCTGCTTCCCGATCTGAAGAAATTCCAGCCGAGCGGCACAACAGAGTCGCCACTGGCACTAGCAACGGATTGGGTGAATGTCGTTGATGCTGATACCGGGTTGAATGGAAGACGTGAAACGAATACCATGCCGCAATGGGCGGGCTCATGCTGGTATTATCTTCGATACTTGGATCCACAGAACGACAGCAAGTTTTGTTCTGTTGATAAAGAAAAGAAGTGGATGCCGGTTGACTTGTATGTCGGTGGTTCTGAACATGCTGTGCTGCATTTGATGTACGCGCGCTTCTGGCACAAGGTGTTGTATGACCTGGGTTACGTGACCACCAAGGAACCTTTCGCCAAACTTCGTCATCAAGGGATTATCTTGGGTGAAGATTCACGGAAGATGTCGAAGTCCCGCGGCAATGTGGTCAATCCGGATGATGTTGCAAAGCAGTATGGTGCAGATTCGTTGAGAATGTTTGAGATGTTTATGGGCCCTCTGGAAGAGATGAAACCGTGGAGTATGCGCGGTGTTGAAGGCGTGTTCAGATTTCTGAACCGCGTATGGCGGTTGTACGTGGGTGATGATGGAAATCTTGACGCGGACCTCAAGAAGACCCATCTTCCGCCTGAACTTGAACAGGCCTATCATGCAACAGTAAAGAAGGTGGGAGAGGATATCGAGTCGCTTCATTTCAATACGGCGATTTCA
The DNA here is from genome assembly GCA_041483995.1 of Bacteroidota bacterium. Lineage (GTDB taxonomy): Bacteria > Bacteroidota > Ignavibacteria > UBA10030 > UBA6906 > JBGPGQ01. Next base: position 1,420 of record JBGPGQ010000192.1, on the reverse strand, counting down.
CAAATGATGATTTTTGTAAACGAAGTGACCAAGTCAGACCTGCGCCCAAGGCAAATACTTGAACCGTTTGTTTGCTTGCTTGCCCCGTTTGCTCCTCACATCGCCGAAGAGTTATGGCAGAAGCTCGGGCACTCAACTTCCATTGCGTACACACAGTGGCCGACATACGATGACGTCAAGCTGCAGAAGTCGACTGTTGAGGTCGTTGTTCAGGTCAACGGCAAGATCCGTTCGAAGATCGGTGTTGCGATGGATACGACGGAAGGGGAATTAGAAGCATTGTCGCTTGCCGATGAAAACGTTCGGCGACATATTGATGGCAAGAAGTTGATAAAAGCCATCGTTGTCAAGAATAAGCTTGTGAATCTTGTTGTACAATAGTTACCATCAATCAGTGGATCATTTTCCCATCGACAGCTATTTGCATAATGGCAACACTTTCAGTTATCACGCTTGCGCACAACGAGGAGAGAAACATCGTCGATTGCCTGACAAGCGTCCGATGGGCAGATGAGTTGCTTGTCGTGGATTCGGGAAGCATAGATAAGACTGTAGAGTTGGCAAGAAACTTCACAAGTAAAATCTTCACCATCACCTGGGAAGGGTACGGCGAAGCCAAGAATTTTGCGCTCCGTCAGGCGGGTTGTGATTGGATTCTCTGGCTTGATGCGGATGAAAGAGTTACCGATGAATTGGCGGCGGAGATCAAAGCGGTGATCACCAGCAATTCAGCCGGGTGCGACGCCTATTCTGTCCCGCGCCGTGCCTTTTTTCTTGGCAAGTGGATACGACATTGCGGCTGGTACCCGGGCCGTGTGACGAGACTCTTTCGCAGGTCAAAAGGGAAATTCAGTGAGCATCGCGTCCATGAACAGCTTCTTATTGATGGCACACTCGGAGAGATGCAACATGATATCCTCCATTATACTGACCCTTCTCTTGATCACTACTTCACGAAGTTCAATCGTTATACAACCCTTGCCGCGGAAGAGATGAAATCAACAGGCAGACCATTTTCAGTGTACGACTTGCTGGTACGTCCGCCCTTTCTTTTTTTCAAAATGTACATCCTCCGGCTTGGTTTTCTCGACGGCATTCAGGGTTTCATTTTATGCGTTGTCTCGTCGGCGTACGTATTCACAAAGTACGCAAAGCTTTGGGAATTGACTCATAGTAAAACCGTTTCAGGGACTTGAACATGGAACCAGAAGAAAAACGTCACATGCTGTTCACCCAGCTTGTCTTTATGTTCCACGCAGCAGCGATGCATCAGTTGGGGAAAATGAAAAACCCATTGACAGATAAAGTTGAACGTGATCTCGCTGCTGCGCAAAGCACCATCGACTTGCTGGATATGATCAAGGAAAAAACCAAGGGGAACCTGAGTCAAGATGAAGATCGATTTCTTGTCGATATGTTG
>JBGPGQ010000191.1:0-6320 GCA_041483995.1 Bacteroidota bacterium | reverse complement strand
CTGATCGATTTGGTACTTGTCCGTTTCGGGAAAACGTTGCGTAGGTGCCATCACGATCAATGCGGAAATATCGGCTGGAACCGGTTTGCCTCTGCTGATGTCGATAGTCGTAAGTTGGTATTGTTTTGAGAGAAGCTGTTGCACACGGCTGAGCTCACTCAAGGCTGGTTCGCCGTGCCCGCTCAGAAACCCAATCTTCTCGCGTATTCTGCTTGTTAACCGCCTGATCGCTTTCGTGATGTCGTATTCTAGCGACGACGGATTCTGAATGACGGGAAAAACCTCGTTCTTGCCCTCATACGAAATCACCATTCCCATGTAAGCTCGTTTCAATTCAACCTTGCCGTTCTTCTCCACTTGAACCTGAACCGGCATTATCCCATTCTGTTGAGCCTCCTTCTCTCCCTTCGGACCCGTCGGGTCGATAACCTCAAATTGTAGATTCGCCCCAGCGCATGCCTTGTACGTATTCAACCTGTCGAGCAGGGCTCGTCGGTTATTGCTGTACGGTGCAGGGAGGTCTTCAGTGAAGAACGTCCGAACGGTTACTTGGTTATCAAGGTTTTTCATCAAGTTCGTGCTTACCTTGGCCAGGGTGGAATGGGCACGTCCAATGACAATACTCGGTAGACCATTGTGAAGAAGATACAGAGCTGCAGCAGGTACAATCAACAACAACGCAACATACCAACCACGTTTGGGCGCATACAGCAACTTTTTCCATGTGTAATCAGGCAGCTTGGTGTCCGAGATAGGATGGCTTGCTTCCAGCCAACGCTTGATCATGAAGAATGTTGAACTCAACCCCGTTACCACATTACCATAGAATATGTAATCGATTGTTTGTTTGCTCACCCCAAAGTTCTCCACCAAGTGATTCGAGAGCCAGCCAAACTGGGTGTCAAGGACCAGATACACTAATCCTGTTAACGACATCAGAAGGTAAAACCTTGACTCTTCTTTCCTAGCAAAGGCAGCGATAAGAGAAATGGCAGCAAGATTCAGGATCGCGATAGGCACTAAAAATGCGAAGATGAAGTACAGTATTGCAAGAACTATAATCGCACCTATTAGCCAACCAGCCCACCCACTGTCACTTGAACCAGAAGAGTACGAGCGAGTGTGTGGCCGGGAATACCAAGCCCGACTTGGTTCATGAGAACGCTCAACAACATCCCAGTGTTTACTATAAATCGTTTTACCGTCGTCACTGACGTGGCCCGTGACATTCCAATCCTTGTCGTAGATTATTTTCCCATCGTCGCTGACGTGGCCAGTTGGAGTCCAATCCTTGTCAAAGAGTGTTTTGCCATCATCGCTTATATGTCCGATGAGATTCCAATCTTTATCATAGACCTTCTTTCCATCATCACTGAGATGGCCTGTTATGTCCCAATTCTTGTCGTACCTCGTTTCTCCCATGAGATGACACTCTCCTTTATGAAGCGCTTGGGTGTTCTCTTTGAAGCAAATGCCAGCAAACGTCTAGCAAGCACGCACGGCGAGCACTATGCTTTTTCTTTTTTGGCATAAATGTGCGAGCCGATGAACGAACACTGTTGATTGGAGCAAACCATAGAACTCACCAAGACTTACCAGACGTGTGAGTGGCGTGCTTGCGTTTGTTATGCGTTCGTTGGTTTGCACATTTGGCTTACGTCGCATCATAATAGTGTAGACGCTCTTGCACTAATTTCTCAATGTCGCTGATGATAGCCTCGACTTTCTTGTCTAACATCTTGTAAGCTTTGGTGATTTGCGAATAGTTATTCGCTTCGAGTCCTTCCTCAGAATAGGAAACTGCTTCTGAGAGAATCTTATCCACTTCGTCGAACTTCTGAAACAACTCAGCATTCAAGAATATCTTATTGTAAAGAATGTGGCGGTGGAATTCCGAAATGGCTTGTCGGCATTCGTTAACCTTCTGCCATTTGATCACCTCCTGATAGTATTTGCTCCTATCTTCGCTGTCCGAGAGCTTCTTTTTTTGAAGTTCATTCAGTTTTGTTATGGATAGGAAATAGGCAAACTCATCCGGTGACATTCTGTTAACATCGTCGTAAGATTGGATTGGAAATGTCGCCGCAACAATCTTGCCGTAAGCGTCAAGTAGCTTCTGCCAAGCGATCGGCAAGACCTCGAATTCCTTCTCGTGTATTTTTGTAACTCGATTGTAGAGAGAGTTGAGATTGTATTTGTGGCGTTCAAGACTTCTCTTGAACTGTGTCTCAACCCACCTTTCGCCGAGAACCTTGAAGAGTGCAAGAGAAAGACCTGCTGCCCCCCCACCGACCAAAAAGACTTGACCCATGAACTTTAGGATTTCATCCATTATTTACCCGTGATTTCTTCATAGTGCAAACCAATGACGCATAACTACTGGCTTTACGCAACAGTTGCGTGCTTACGCGACCTGTGCGCGGATATACGCATATGTTGCGTCTATTCTTTTTTTAGATGAATAGGTATGGCAGTGTTTCGGTCAATTGTCAGACTGAGAGCCCCGCAAGCGGTGAGGCTCTCAATGATTTGTCTTTCAGGCTTTGGCCGTGCCGTTCCAAATCAATCCTTGAACATCAAGTATTGATTTGTTGTAGTTGGAACGAGCACTGTGCCCCTTGTTGTGTAGCATTATTTAGTTGGAGAGGCACTAGCTGGTTTTGGTTTGCGTTTGAGGAACCACCACGCAAGCAACACAATGACCAATACGGCTATGATGTATCCAATGAACGTCGCGTCGAATTTTCTCTGACCCAACTCGCTTACGGCTTTGTCAAGAGAAGCATATTCGGCTTTGCCGAGCATGGTCTCTTTTGTGAGCGCGTCCCGCCAGTCTTTGTCAATCCGCTCCTTCCACACGTCGTTCACAAATATTGAGGCGTCGCTTTCGCTTGCCTTCATCGAGTCTACATACGCATGTATGCTTGCCGAGAAGCTCGTTCCAGTGGAGAATGGTCTGAGCGCAATTCCTTTGCTCGAGAATTCCTTTGCAATCTGGCTCCAGAATGAGGCAGTGAGTTTTGTGTACCAGAGCGTGACAACCGAGTCCACGTGCACACTCGGTGGCTGCTCCTCGTTGACAGTTGCAGCTTTTTTGCCGCTTGTAGCGCCGCCCGTTTTCGGTTGATTGTCGGTTTTCACTTCGGAGGCTACATGTACGGCGTTTATTTTCTCGCTCAAGCCGGTCCACTTGTTATTGAACTGCTGGTACTGGTCGATCATAGAGGCGTAGTCTTTTCCCTGCAATTGCGTGACTCCGAGGAATTCCACGTTGTCGGCTGCGATGTCGTAAATGCGTGTGAGGATGCTTGACTTTTGAAGTTTCCGGCTGATCGCTTCCTTCTGGACATCGGCTACCTGGTTCAGGTTCTTATCGTACGGAAGGAAAATGGAGTCGATGAGCGCAAAGAGGAGACGGTCCTTTGCCTGGAGATTGGCAGAAAGTTTCTTTATTGCTGCCTGGAGGGTTGCGACGGTCTTTTTACTTGCACGCAACTCATCGAATAGCCTGTTGCGTTCTGCACCGAGTGTATCAAGCCTCGTTGTCAATAACAGGATTCTTCCCTCAAGCTCCTCGATCTTTACTCCCTGGTTTGCGATAAGGTACACTCTATCGTATGTGAGTACGTGCAGTGTCTTGAGGTTCTCCATTTTTGAATCAAATGTTTCCGGGTAGAGCGCTTTGTCAAGGAAATTCTTCCGGTTTACGAATTGTCGTTCGAGCGCCTTAATGCGCTCTGCAAGTGTATCAAGCTCGCCGGTTGACTTTGAAGAATCGATCCCGCCCTTAATTGCGTTGTACTCTGTTTCAAAGTTCTTCTTGACTTGAAAATCCGATTGTTGTGCACTCAACAACGAAGTGAGGGTGACAACGATGAAAACATAGAAGGAGATTCTTGTGAAGTGATTCATTTTTTGCTCCCTTCGTCTATGTCGTCGCTTGTAAGGAGTACCTTGAAGCCATCATCATCAACCAGCTCGATGTGCGGTGTTCGTTGGTTGAGCGCAGGGTTCTTGAGCACTCTTTCATTGAGGTCTATCTTGCTTTTCATTGCAAGTTCGGATGCGTTCTGTTTCATCACATAAACATGTTTGAATCTAGGCCCGGTGATGAAATAAAACCCCTCCGTATTGCGCAAGAGACGGAGCTGGGTGCCTCTGAGCGCAGTCGAATCCTGAAACTCTTCAAGGGCAAGGTTCGTGACGATGAATGAGACGGCGTATCGTACTTCTTCAACGGTGTTCATGTTGCTAACGGTCAGTACGCCCTCTACCGGCCATCCGAAATCCACCTGTTCGATCTTGAAAGACGCGCAGGATGAAACTATCAGGCCGAGACTTAGTGTGAACAGGATGCGTGGTATCTTCATGGTATGTTGGAGATCCTCTGGTGTGAGATGGTCGATTTGTATTTCGGCTCAAAAATACGAAGAATGCTTTCATAGCGCAAGTGATACCTGCGGCGGTAGAGCCTGAATTTCAGGCACTTATATATGGTTTCAATGTTGACTTATTAGAGGGATTCAATTACCTTGTGTTTGGGATAGAGTTCCACTCTGAAGATTTCGTCATCTAACCTTACGTTTTGCGTATGTCCAAAGAAGACAAGAACGGCAGTAAAAGATCCATCCTTATTGTCGAAGATAGCCTCGATTTTTCCAACCTCATGAAGTTCATCATTGAAGACATGGGGTTTGATGGCATTCAATTTCCGCCCGATTCGGAAGATGTCGTCGATTGGGCGAAGAAATATAAACCCGTGACAATTCTGATGGATCTTGCGCTCCGCAGAAAAGCAGGGATGCAATTCATTGAGCTCCTTAAGGAAGATCCCGCTACGCGGAATATCCCGATTATTGTGATCACCGGGAGGGAGTTGGGACCGCGTGAAATAGCGGAACTGCAGATGAAGAACATAAAGTACCTGCGGAAGGGGAGAGTTGAGATGGAGGAGATAAAGAAAGAAATCAAAAGCTCTGCTCAATCAAAGAAATCAGCGCAGGCTATTGATAACGAGTAGGAGAAGTGCTGGAGAGTTTTCATGAACGTTTTTTGCCCTGTCTTGCTTAGCGGTAAATATATTCCCTCCAAATTTGCCCACAAAGAAACACGAAGGGGGATGAACGCTTCCCTCCCCATCTCCTGGGGAGATGTCCCGCACGGAACAAAGTCTTTTGCGCTTTCCATCATCAATCACGCGCCAACCGCACACAACGCCGTCCATTGGATTGTAGTAAATATCCCTGCAAACTCACGCGGCATTCCTGAGAATGCTTCGCTCCTGGGAAAGATTCCTCCGGACGGCATGGAACTTCGCAACTCTTTTGGGGAATCCGACTACTATGGACCGATGCCGTCGAGGGGAGCTGACAAATACGAAATCAAAGTCTACGCTCTCCACACGGAACACTTGCAGGTAGGCCCCTCTTCAACCTACGATCAGTTTTTAGCGGACATAGATGGGAAGGTGCTGGCAACAGCAAGTCTCGTCGCGGTCTTCACAGAATAAGCACCGGCTGTAAGTTCGTCAACGTACTACCATGAGCTTCTTGGTCTGAACAAAATCACCGGCCTGTAATCTGTATACATACACTCCACTCGCAAGACCGGAAGCATCAAATGTCACTTCGTATGTGCCTGCTGGCCTTTCTTCATTCACAAGTGTTGCCACCACTCTGCCAAGAAGATCGTACACCCTGAGACTCACTGACCCTCGACTCTTGACTCCATAGACTATTCTCGTGCCCGGGTTGAACGGGTTGGGATAGTTTTGTGCGAGTGTAAATTCGGTTGGAATCTCGTTTGATGGCGGCTGAACCTCCGTGAGTGTCTGTCCATACGTGATAATCACCAGGTTCAAGTGCGGCGGAGACGGTACTGCGAATGACGATGATGTACCCATGTTCACGTTGATGAAAATACCGCCAAACACATCCCGAAGACGGGCGCTGTCATAGATTGCCCGGATTATTTGAGGTGACCAGGAAAAGATCATTGGGGATCCCCCGAAGCCTGGATCAAATTTTACCAGGTATGTGTCAATCTTAGCTGCACTCACGTATGCGCGGTAATCCCGCTTCGGGTCGGCTTGGTTGGAGTCAATACAAGAGCCACGGGAAGATTGGAAACGGACGTCGAATACTCCCACTGGCGGAGGGGGCGGGAATTCAAAACCTCCTTCGCAAAGTTGTGTGTCTGCGCAGGCAGTTGCGGTGGGATCGTAGCCAAACCACAATGTATCTCTATCTGGAATGACACTGGAGTTGACAGCGCTTATCCATGCTCTGTGAATGGGTGGTGTGCAGGAGGGCGCCTTGTGT
>JBGPGQ010000190.1:0-6331 GCA_041483995.1 Bacteroidota bacterium | reverse complement strand
GCTCTCGATCTGTGTATCGTTGATTTCAAGTTCATCAACCCCCAGCCGCAATCGTCTCTGAACCAGAAATTCCAACCCGATGCAACCGTCGCGTTTCTCAAACAGCAACCCGGACAGTTTCGTATTTTTCCTCTAGGGCAACTGTTTGGAGATAACTCCTACATGTATCATGGCCTGCAATCGATTGGCGGATACTATCCCGCCAAACTCAAGATCTACCAGACAATGATTGATTCTTGTCTGTATGCCGGCCCGGATCCGAACTTTCCGCTGAATATGAACATTGTGAATATGCTCAATGCAAAATATCTTCTTGCTCAGGGACAGCTTCCCGCAGAGCGTTTTGAGATGGTAAATGTCGACCAGTCCAAACGAATGCTGACGTATCGAAACCCCAATGCTCTGCCCCGCGCGTTCTTTGTGGGACAAACGGTCATTGCGCATAATGAACACGAGGTCTTTCAGATTTTGAATTCCGCTGAGTTCCACGCAGAAAGAGCAGCAGTGCTTGAGAAGCCTTTGGCACAAGAGATTGTGCCGCCGGAGAGTTCATACGCTGATATAAGAGAATTCAAGTCCGGTAGCATTGTTATCAAAGCGTTCACATCGTCCGCTGCACTTTTGGTCCTCAGTGAAGTGTATTACCCTGCGGGATGGAGTGCATACCTCGATGGAAAGGCGACGGAGATATTCAAAACAAACTACGTTCTGCGATCCGTCCTTGTCCCTGCAGGGGAACACGAGGTAATTTTCAAATTTGAACCGGCATCGTATAGACTTGGCTGGGATATTTCCAACGCCGCTTGGGGAGTGACAGCAATACTCATTCTTATTGGTTGTTGGCGTACACCATCACTTTGGGCTCGAATGTTTCGAAAACAACCCAGCGGTAATATTGGAATAGCTTGGAAAGAGAAGTGAGATTCTGAATTCAACACTGAGGACCGAATTTAGCCCGCTGTACAGCGCGACGCATATTGTGAGTCTTGAAATTGGACATGGATTGTCGTACTTTAGTATGAGTTGTAGCAATTGACCGGCGGAAGAAATCCTCATACACCCAATGACGACAGACGAAAAACAAAGAGAGTTCGAGCGCGAAGCGCTTCCACATAGAGATTTTCTGTACAACTATGCTCTCCGTATGACGAACAATGTCGCCAACGCACAAGACCTGGCCCAAGAGACGTATCTGAAAGCATACCGGTTTTGGGAACAATACGAGAAGGGAACAAATATACGGGCATGGTTGTTCAGGATCATGAAGAACTCCTATATCAACCGTTACAGGAAGGAAGCAAAGGAGCCTGACACCGTTGATTACGATGAGGTGAAAGAGTTCTACAATACGATTCGTGCTGAAGGCAGTGACCCGAACGATCTGCAGGAAGCGGTGTTCGGTAATCTTCTCGATGACGATGTTACAAATGCTGTGGCTTCGCTTCCGGAAGATTTTAGGACAGTTGTGATTCTGTGTGACATCGAGGGTCTGACATATGAGGAGATTGCTGAGTTTGTTGATATTCCCCTCGGCACGGTTCGCTCGAGATTACACCGAGGCAGAAAGATTCTTCGTGACAAGTTGTTTCAGTACGCAAAAAAACGTGGGTATGTTGCTGAAGACTAATACAAGGATTTCCAAACCGAACCATTGCTAACAGAGGTTATTAATTACTGTGGATTGTAAAGAGTTTCAAGGGCGGGTCAGTGCGGCCGTCGACAATTGTTTGAAGAAGGAAGAGATGGATGCGATGTTCGATCATGCAGGAGCCTGCATGGAATGTCGGTACGAGTATGAGATCGAACGAGCCACCAAATCCATTGTAAAGTCAAGGGCCCTCCGTGTACGTGCACCGGAAGGACTGTTGCGACAGATAACCGATCAACTCGAAGAAATCAGCAAAGCAAACATTGTTGTTCCACGTCGTTTTACGCTAGGAACAAGATCATTTCTCAAGCCGTCCATCGCGTTTGTTGTTGCGTGTGTTGCAGTCATCATTCTTTTGAATCTTCAGGAAAAGAATACAGTTCAACCATCGGGTGAATCATCGCAGACCCATGATGTGATGGTACAGTCTTTCGCGAATTATAAGGGTGTTGTCGACGGTGTGATAAGACCCCAGCTTGCTGCAAGTGTGCCGGAACAACTGATGGGGTTCTTTACGGGCAAGACGGAGTTTCCTGTCCTCGTGCCCCGGATGAAGAATTGCACACTTGTTGGCGGAGTTGTTAACGAACATTGTGGAGCCAAGCTTGCACACGTCGTCTACACACATAACGATGATGTTATCTATGTGTATCAAGCATGCTGGGAGACCGTGATGAAGGGGGAGCAGTTAAGTCTTCCAGACTCAATCATCCAAGAACTGCAGCGAACAGGCTGGCATTCCGAAAACTTTTCAGGTGGTCACGCCATTGTTCTCTGGACAAAAGGCCATACACTCTGTTCTGCCGTTGCCCGTATGCCCAAAGAGGATCTCATTGCCTGTCTCACAGACAATGAGTCGTGGTAAGGGTAACGGCAAAGACTTTGTACTAGTTTCTTCCGCTCTGTTCCGACTTGTCACCAATGTAGCGTCCAACTTTAAGCTCCGGCAAGATGTTGTCGCAGTATGTTGACAAACCGTTAATATGTTGGTATATTTTTTCTAACATACTGTAAAGGTGTCATTGAGACACCTTTTTCTGTCTTCATCAGCAAGAAAACAATACAATGCAATCTGAAACACTCCCCGGCGGTTCTCAATACAGCGACCAGCTTGATGCCATTCCTCACGAGCTCCCGGTTCTGCCTCTACGCGACGTTGTGGTCTATCCTTATATGATATTTCCGGTTTTGGTCGGACGGGAATCTTCGCTACGGGCAGTCAACGAATCGCTTGAACATGATAAATTCATATTCCTCGCGGCTCAAAAAAACTCCGTTACCGAGGAACCTGGTGTGGATGATGTATATTATGAGGGAACCGTTGCAAAAATTATTCAGATTCTCAAACTTCCAAATGGTCTGATGAAGATTCTTGTCGACGGCGTCGTCCAGGCTTCCATAAAGCGCTTTATCCCCAATGGCAAGTTTCTTGAAGCAGAACTCGCTCTTTCCGTTGAACATGTGAATATGGATTCCGAGTTGGACGCGTTGCTGAGGCATACATCAAGCTTGTTTGCGGAGTATGTCCATCTCAATCGCAATGTCCCGAGTGAAGTATTGGTCGCATTTGAGAATACAAAGGACCCCCAGCGCAAGCTTTTCTATATTGCATCCAACATACTGCAATCGGTTGACGTGAAGCAGAAAATACTGCAGCTCACAAATATTCGGGAACAACTGCACGAGTTGATAAGGATCCTGAATTCCGAGAACGATGTTCTGAAAATAGAAAAGGAAATCGACACTAAGGTTCACGATAACATTGCCAAATCGCAGCGAAAATTCTTTATCCAGGAGCAGATACGCATATTACAGGATGAGTTGGGGGATGAGGAATCGTCTCCGGAACTGGTGAAGCTGCGAGAAGATATCAAATCCGCCAAGATGCCGAAGGGTGTTGAAGAGAAGGCTATTGAGGAGTTCAATAAATTCAAGAAGACACCTTCATTGTCGCCCGAGTCCACCGTGATACGCGGCTATCTTGATTGGATGGTGAGTGTCCCTTGGTATAAACGGACCAAGGATAACCTCAAGATTGAACATGTTCAAACAATCCTCAACGAAGATCATTTCGGTCTTGACAAGCCAAAGGAAAGGATACTTGAGCACATCGCTGTGCTGAACCTGGTTCGCGAAATGAAAGGGCAGATACTTTGTTTCGTGGGCCCGCCCGGTGTTGGGAAGACGTCATTGGCAAAATCCATTGCTCGAGCACTGGGACGAAAGCTTGTGCGTATCTCCCTCGGTGGCGTTCGTGATGAAGCCGAGATACGTGGTCACCGCCGAACCTACATAGGTTCAATGCCGGGAAAGATCATACAATCGATGAAACGCGCAACCGTTATCAATCCGGTAATACTGCTGGATGAGGTTGACAAAATGAGTATGGATTTCCGGGGAGATCCTTCGTCGGCTCTTCTGGAAGTCCTTGATCCTGAACAGAACTCGGCATTTAGCGACCACTACCTGGATGTCGACTATGATCTCTCTCATGTCATGTTCATTACAACAGCAAACGTGCGTTACGCAATACCCCTTCCACTTCAGGACCGCATGGAAATAATAGAGTTGCCGGGATATCTTCAGCATGACAAGCGTGAAATTGCGCGGCGACATATCATCCCGAAACAATTGGAGGAGCATGGTCTCGCAAAACGTGCTGTCACGATCTCCGATGGGGCTATCGATAAAATTATCACCGAATATACACGCGAAGCAGGTGTTCGAAATCTCGAACGAGAAATTGCCTCCGTATGCAGGAAAGTTGCCAAAGATCTTGTCCTGAACAGTCAGAAGAATGGAGATCGGAAGAAGGAGCGGTCATTCAACGTTGAGCCGCCAAAGATTGAGGAGTATCTGGGTGTTCCGAAATTCCGAAACCGTCTGCGGTCCGAGACGAACCGCGTGGGTTCTGTGACCGGACTTGCATGGACCAGTGTTGGCGGTGATATCTTGAATGTGGATGTAACAGTGATGAGTGGAAAGGAGAAACTCACACTGACCGGTCAACTCGGTGATGTGATGAAGGAATCGGCGCAAGCGGCTCTAAGTTATCTCCGGTCAAACGCGAAAAAGCTAGGTCTGCAACCATCCTTCTATCAGGGAAAAGAAGTGCATGTGCACCTGCCCGAGGGGGCGATTCCGAAAGATGGCCCCTCCGCCGGTATTACGATGGCCATGGCAATGTATTCTGCGATTAGTGGAAAACCGGCCCGCAGTGATGTTGCAATGACGGGTGAGATCACGCTACGCGGCGAAGTGTTGAACATTGGTGGTCTCAACGAGAAACTTCTTGCCGCACAGCGTAGCGGGATAACCACGGTACTCATTCCCCAAGAAAATGTTCAAAATCTTTCAGAGATTCAGGCTAAGGTGAAGGAAGGATTGACCCTGATTCCGATCAGAACAATTGAAGATGCATTGGCTCACGTCTTTAAGGCCAGTTCTCTCCCACGAAAGAAAAAGAAAGCCGCTCACCCATAACACTACAATGACTGACTATATTGTTACCGCCCGAAAATGGCGTCCAATGAAATTCGATGATGTGGCTGCGCAAAACCATGTCACCGTCACGTTGCGCAACGCCATCGCTACAAAGCAGTTGGCCCACGCGTATCTCTTCAGCGGGCCTCGTGGCGTCGGAAAAACTACAACCGCCCGCCTGCTTGCGAAAGCAGTCAATTGCCTTCACCCTGTCGACAATAACCCGGACAATATCTGTGAACTTTGTATCGAGATTACCGAGGGTCGGAGTTTTGATGTACTCGAAATTGATGGAGCGTCAAACAGGGGCGTTGAAGAGATTCGCAACCTGCGAGAGTCAGTGCGATACCCACCAGCGCGCGGTAAGTACAAAGTGTACATTATCGATGAAGTGCACATGTTGACGAAGGAGGCGTTCAACGCTCTGCTGAAAACGCTTGAAGAGCCGCCCCCGCATGTTTTGTTTGTCTTTGCTACGACCGAGATCCACAAACTTCCCGCAACCATTGTATCTCGCTGTCAGCGTTTCGATTTTCGTCGCATTGCCATCGACGAGATTATTATCAACTTGAAGGGGATTGCTGCTGCCGAGGGATTGCAGATTGATGATGATGCACTGTTGCTTGTAGCAAAAAAAGGGGATGGTTCGCTTCGTGACGCGCAAAGCATTTTTGATCAGGTGGTCGCGTTGTGCGGTCGACAAATTACGCAGCAACAAATCCTGGATGCCCTTCATATCGTCGATCAGGAACTGTATTTTCGTGTCACGGATCTGATTAAGGCAAAGGATGCCAAGGGCGGACTTACACTAGTTGATGAAATCATGACGCGAGGCTATGACATTAAGGAGTTCCTTGCCGGTCTTATCGAACACCTGCGAAATCTCTTAATTGCAACAACGAGCGGTTCAACAGCATTCATCGAGGTGTCGGAGCACTACCGGCAGAGATACGGTGAGGAAGTGCAGTTTTTCTCAACCCTAACACTCCTTCGACTTATACGGTTTATAAACGATACCGATGCAAGTATCAGGACCACTACGCAGCCGCGATTCAGATTAGAGGCTGATATCATGCAGATGATTCTGTTGCCGGACGCGTCGGAAATAGGCGAATTGCTTCGACGAATTGATGAGATGAAAAAAAAACTCCATGGGGCTGACCCGGTGCAGAGAGTTCAATCTGTGCAACCAATGGATAG
>JBGPGQ010000189.1:0-6333 GCA_041483995.1 Bacteroidota bacterium | reverse complement strand
GTACTTCCCGTTAGTTGTCTAGGCCATTGAAGAACTCCAGTCTGCATACCGCCAGAAGAATCAAGAGAGTTATGCTCAACACAAGTGGAAACGGAAAATGAAGACCCTCTTTCGGAAACTCATTCACTCGCAGGTCTGGACGTCGATGTTTCGCCACGGCCTTCCTGAATCAAATCGGACGCGCGCAGAGACGGTCTTCTTCAATTTCTTCCTTCATGTTCATCCAACGAAGGTCCGAAAACGTTCAGTCAAATTCACGCACACATGGGGACTCGGCGGGCTTTCAGTTGGATTGTTCATCGTCCTCACTGTCACGGGTGCTTTGCTTATGCTCTATTACCGCCCATCGGTGCCGCAAGCATATGCAGACATGAAGGATCTGCAATTCGTTGTCTCGTCTGGGCAGTTCTTACGCAACATGCACCGCTGGGCTGCGCATGCGATGGTGGCGATCGTCTTTCTGCACATGCTCAGAGTCTTCTACACGGGTTCCTACCGGCCTCCAAAGGAATTCAATTGGGTGATTGGTGTTGTTCTTCTTGTGGTAACGATCTTGCTCAGCTACACAGGCTACCTCTTGCCGTGGGATCAACTCTCATTCTGGGGAATCTCCGTGGGAACCAACATGGTGAGAGCAGTTCCGCTTGGCATGGGTGACAAGATATCCTTCCTGTTGCTTGGTGGCCACATTGTCGGGGAGTACGCACTCGTACGATTCTATGTCCTGCACTGCTTCATCATACCCGTTGTTGCAATGGTCTTGATGGGCATCCACTTCTGGCGCGTCAGAAAGGATGGGGGTGTCTAACATGGACAAGGATTTCAACGTTGAAACGTCGACAGACATAAAAAAGACGCCAAAGCGAGTGGCGTTCATCAAGCGAAGGACGGCGGCAAGAGTTAAGAAAGAGGACGAGGAAATGGTGATGACTGTTCCTCACCTTGTCGTCAAGGAGATCATTGTCTTTGAAGTAATGATTATTGTCCTTGCTCTGATCTCACTGTTGTTTAATGCTCCTCTCGAATGGGTTGCCAATCCTGACCATACCCCCAATCCCGCGAAAGCCCCCTGGTACTTTCTTGGATTGCAGGAACTCTTGCACTATTTCCCTCCTATCGTCGGTGGTGTGGTGCTGCCGGCGCTTGCCGTGGTCGCGCTGATCGTCATCCCCTACTTCCGGATCAACATTAAGCGCGAGGGGCTCTGGAAGGAGCAACAGAAACAAACGTTCCTTGGCCTGGTCGTTTCCGTAGGAATTGTTTCCGCCGTCCTCTTTTTCTTTGAGGTCTATGCGATGCTGATCCCGACATTGGTCATTACTGCTTTCATGCTCGTTCCATACTTCTCAAAGAAACCAGGTCGTTTCGTTCTGTGGCTTGGTAGCCGTCCGCTTTCATGGTGGGTGATGACGTGGTTTGTTGTGATTGCAGTGGTCCTGACGACGATCGGCACATTGTTTCGGGGGCCCGGCTGGAGTTGGACCTGGCCGTGGAACGGAATATACTAAACGTGTGTGATTCGATGTTCTCTAGTGGATCAGACAGATGAATAAATTCAGAGTAGCTTTTGCAGTTTCAAGCGTGGTTCTCTTGATCGTGCTCGCCGTGTCGCCGCTCAAGGATTTCTTCCGCGAGTGGAAACGATACCAGTTGAGGTATGACGATGTTATCAGTCAGTTGCCGCAACGTATCAATCCCGCGGAGATCGGTATCAAGCAGATCTGGGCGCAGAAGCTCGATCGGGTTGATCGCTGTACCACGTGCCATCTTGGATTGGATGAGAAAGCATTGGAAAACGCAGAACAACCGTTTCGCACTCATCCCAGAATCTATCATAAGGTCGAAGATTTCGGTTGCACCGTCTGCCATGAGGGACAGGGGTCTGCGACCACTGTGGCTGAAGCGCACGGCGATATCGAATTCTGGGATCGTCCGATCGTCCCCCCAGGTTTCATGGAAGCATCGTGCGGCAAATGTCACAAAGAACATGAAGTGCCCGAAGCTCCCATTCTCACACTTGGTCGTAAACTCATCAGGGAGTCCAACTGTACAGGTTGCCACAAGATCGGGAAATATCCGAGGCAATGGGTTCCCAGCCTTGATGGCATCGGGACGAAAGTCAATCGTGCCTGGTTGTTCAATTGGTTGAAGAATCCGAAGGGCTACTTTGCGAACGCGAAAATGCCCAACTTCCTTCTGACAGACGATGAGGCTAACAACCTCACCGATTTTTTGTTGACGTACAAGTCGTTTTCAAATGATGTTCAACTGGACTCTCTCCCGACACTTGTCACTTCAGTGACGGGGGCACAGCGGGACAAATTGGTCGAACTGGGCTCGACCCGCTTCAGGGAGGCCCGCTGCATCAGCTGTCATCCAATCAACGGCCGCGGTGGCTACGTTGCAACCGATTTGGTCAAGGTTGCAAGCAAAACAAATGTGCAGTGGATCTACAACTACATCAAGAATCCGAAACGTCTCCAGCCGGGTGTTCAGATGCCGAGATTTGGTTTCACGCAGACCGACCTTGCCGCAGTGACCGCCTATATCGAATCCGAGTTTGTGGATTACGATATGAAGGAACTCCCTCCGCATACGCCAGATCCCGGGTACTATGAAAAGGGATTAGCGGTGTTGAAAAAGTACAACTGTACAGGCTGCCATACTCTGGGAGATATGAAAAAGGCCGAGGCCATGGGTCCGGAGTTGACGGTCGTTGGAAGCAAAAGCAAGTACGAAATTGATTTTGGCAAAGCGGAGGTTGAACATTCACTTCCTTCGTATCTGTATGCAAAGCTCAAGCATCCTCGCGTGTTCTCCGCTGCCATGAAGATGCCTGAGTATGAGTTTTCAGACAACGAAGCGCAGGCAATCACCGTGGCGCTGCTTGGAAATACGAACGAGAACATTCCGGAGCAGCTGAAGATCCCTCCGACACCATCGGGCACATTCGATCCTCAGGGAGCCTTTGGAAGGCTGGCCGATACTCTTGCATGCTTCGGATGTCACACTATGTTCGGGCGAGGGAGGCTCGTGGCAACGAACTTGAGTATTGAAGCGAGTCAGGCACAAAGGAAGTGGATTGAAGGATATTTCAAGATTCCATATTCGCTCAGACCGATCCTGACGGAACGCATGCCGAACCTGTTCCTCTCCGATCTGGAAATCAAGACAATCGTAGACTATATGGAGGCCGTGTTCGCGGCGGATAGTATTGAGAGAGAGATCAGTATAGATGCCGCAACAGTTGCTCAGGGCAAGTTGCTGTACTATGGCACCTACGGTTGTCAAGGCTGCCACCAGATTAATCTCAAGGGTGGTTTCGTCGGGCCGGCTCTTGACAAGGTCGGCTCGCGGTTGAAACCGGGCTGGATCTATCATTGGTTGAAGAACCCGCAGTCGTTCAAGCCGGGAACGATCGAGCCCAACAACAATCTCAATGAGACTGAAGCGAGAGCAATGACAGCATTTCTCATGAGTCTACAGTGAGCAACCATCGATGAAACATACTTTCACGCTTTGCTGTTCACTGCTTATTCTTGGTTGTTCCAGGGAGGGCATTCGAACACCTCACCAGACAGGGAGTGATACCACCGTGGCGGCCGGACAACCAAGCAGAGATATGTTGACGCCAATGCTCACATACGAACAGCGCCAGGGAAGGGAAATTTACCTTAGATACTGTTCAGTCTGCCACGGTGAGCGCGGAGGTGCAGATGGGTTCAACACATACAACCTGGACCCGAAACCACACACTCTCGCCGATTCGGCGTACGTAGCAGCTATTTCGGATGCAGCTCTTACACAGGTTATCGGGTTTGGCGGACGGGGTGTTAACAGATCAGTGCTGATGCCCGGATATCAATGGACGTTGAATAGGGATCGGATTTCATATGTTGTTTCCTTCGTGAGAGTGTTGGCCCGAAATGCAGAAATCAAGCAATGAAAAAAGAGTCCCTGGCAATTCCCAAAGGGTATAGCGCCCACTGCTCATTCTTGCCAACTTCATAGGTGAAGAAGCACGCGGCTTCGGAAGGCCATGTGCCAGGTGTGTTGTTCCGCCAATATTCGGTCGAATTCCGCGGTTACCCATTCATAGAGCCGAGAGTGCTAACAGTTTCGCGCGGTTCCTAGCTCTCCCGGCGGCGGATTTCCCGTTCGTAGACAGGCAAATCCCAATGACCGGAAACCGCAACATTCAATGGATTCCAGTGTGGTTTTTGGCAGTTTGACATTCTTGATGATTCGTTATAAATTGAAATTAGACCGAAGTTCCATTCTTCTGTAGATCCACCCTGGCCAGTGTTCATGGAGAGGGCTCTCCATTTTGTAAGCTCTCTTTGCTA
The DNA here is from genome assembly GCA_041483995.1 of Bacteroidota bacterium. Taxonomy (GTDB): domain Bacteria; phylum Bacteroidota; class Ignavibacteria; order UBA10030; family UBA6906; genus JBGPGQ01. The sequence goes on along the minus strand of JBGPGQ010000189.1, from coordinate 1,987 downwards.
TGCTGGTGTCCATACCAAAGGTTCTTTCTGCATTTCTCTGCAACTCGGGATTGCCAGTTGTGTGGCGTCCCCTTCTCTGAAGGGGTAGCATATGAAACAGCTCATCCTTTTGACAGTGTGGATCGTGGTTCATGTTGCCTTTGTCTCAGATTCAGCTCTCCAAACTGCACAGGAACATAGTACCTTTCCGCAGAGCAAAGATGTACTCGAACCAATCGCGGGAGCGTTGGCTGCCACTTGTACAAACTCTTTCATTTGGCCATTCCCTGATAGCGCCGGTCAGGACCGCTCTTCTCTCACTCGGAAGACAATACGAGTTACCCCGGCTCCTGAGTATCAAGCCGGTTGGCCCCACAGGTTTCTTGCTGGTGCGCATTGGAGAGATTTGTGGGCGACAGAATTCGAAGCGGAGGTTCTTGATCTTGATAGGTTTGCGGGCGGCTTGATTCCAATGAAAGCGGGAGGAGGCCTTCAAACAAAGTCATTAAGGTTCATGGGAAGGGACGGCAGGGAATACAAGTTTCGTTCCATGAACAAAGACGCCGAGAAGTCTCTCCCTCCGGAGCTACAAGAGTCTGTCGTATCAGACGTCCTTCAAGATCAAATTAGCATTGAGAATCCTGTTGCATCAGTTGTAGTAGGGCCACTATTGAACGAAGTTGGCATACTGAATTCGGAATCGCGAATTGTTGTCTTGCCATTCAGTGATCGGTTGGGAGATTTCAAAGAAGAGTTCGGTGGGTTACTCGGAACCATTGAAGAACATCCGAAAGCAGGAAAAAATGAAGGACCCGGTTTCATGGGAGCAGAAGAAGTGATCGATGGTTTCGAAATCCTTGGTATGGTACAACAGGATCAGGATGAACAGGTCGATCAAGTCGAATTTCTCAAAGCAAGGCTGATGGATGTTCTCATTGGAGACAGAGACCGGCACGCGGATCAATGGAGATGGGCGGGGTACAGCTCCAATGGCAAGCGGTATTGGAGGCCAATTCCTCGTGACAGAGATTTTGCCTTCGGTCGCTACGACGGCCTCTTGCCTTGGGCTTCGGGACTGTTTGTGCATTCAGCGGTCGGTTTTGGAGCGAGTTACCCTTCTATCCTTGAACTCACCTGGATTGGTCGGCACCTTGATCGAAGATTTCTGAGTGGTTTGGACAAACAGGTTTGGGATTCTGTTGCAGCCTACATAGCGAGAACCCTCACCGATTCAGTGATACAACGCGCGCTTCACAAAATGCCTCCGGAAATGTATGAGAAGGGGGGGACAGAAATGTTCGCAATGCTCAAAGCGCGTAGAGATGAGCTTGATGAAGCTGCAGTCGAATTCTATGAACTGCTGTCCGATGTCGTTGATGTGTACGGTAGCGACAAAACGGAGCGCGCTGAGATCAAACGGCTGGATGACAAACTTGTGGAAGTGAGTCTGTATAAAGGAAATTCGAGAGACCTTTTGTACAGAAGAGTGTTCTCGAAGGAGTACACAAACGAGATACGAATCCATCTCCTCGGCGGAGACGATATTGCGACTGTAGAGGGAGAAGGGAGAAATGGCGTGCGTATAAGGCTCTTAGGTGGAGACGGCAATGATGAGCTTGTTGATCGCTCGAGGACTGCAGGAACCGAGTTCTATGACAACGACCAAAACACGAGAGTGATTGCAAGCACGGGGACAAGTCTTGACATCGGCAAGACCGAATCGTCTGCGCCAGAGAGTGAGGTCCTAGAGCCAACGACGGAAGATAGGTACAGAGTGTGGTCGTTGACGCCGGTGTTGACGTTCGACTCAGATGATGGTTTGATCTTTGGCGGTGGACCTAATTCAACGCAGTATGGATTTAGAGTTGAACCATATTCGTACTACTGGGAAGTCACCGCGGCCTACGCTGCGCGATTCAATCACTACGACCTGAAGTTCAAGGGGGATTTCCGTGAACTGATTAGAGAAGCCCAGGTGGAGTTATCAATCACGGCAAGTGATCTTGGC